>JBDTXW010000006.1:0-25305 GCA_040005975.1 Betaproteobacteria bacterium
CTGTTCAACGCGCTGACCAAGGCCGGCATCGCGGCGGAAAATTATCCTTTTTGCACGATCGAGCCCAATGTCGGCATCGTCGAGGTGCCCGATCCGCGGCTCGCAGCACTTGCGGCGATCGCACGTCCCGAGCGCGTCGTTCCCGCTGTCGTGGAGTTCGTCGACATCGCCGGGCTGGTTGCCGGCGCCTCGAAAGGCGAGGGTCTGGGCAACCAGTTTCTGGCCACGATACGCGAGACCGACGCCATCGCGCATGTCGTACGTTGTTTCGAGGACCCGAACGTCGTGCACGTCGCCGGCAAGATCGATCCGGTGTCGGACATCGAAACGATCAACACTGAGCTTGCGCTGGCTGACCTCGCCGCCGTCGACAAGCAGATGAGCCGTTACGCGAAAGCGGCCCGCGCGGGAGGCGACAAGGAAGCGAAGCGCCTGGTGGCGGCGCTCGAGAAGATCGTACCCGCGTTGAACGATGCGCGGCCGGCGCGCTCGGTCGATCTCTATGCCGAAGAGCTTGCAGTGCTAAAACCGCTGTTCCTGCTGACGATGAAACCGACGATGTACGTGGCCAACGTGTCCGAGCATGGCTTCACCGGCAATCCGCTGCTCGACCGCATCGACGCGTACGCCGCGCGCCAGGGCGCGCCGGTGGTCGCGATCAGCGCCGCTCTCGAAGCGCAGATCGCCGATCTCGACGACGCGGACAAGCAGATCTTTCTCGCCGACATGGGACTTTCCGAAGCCGGACTCGACCGCTTGATCCACGCGGGCTACAAATTGCTGGGGCTCGAGACCTACTTCACCGCGGGCCCCAAGGAAGTGCGCGCCTGGACGATACGGCGCGGCAGCACCGCGCCACAGGCAGCGGGCGTGATTCACACCGACTTCGAAAAAGGTTTTATCCGGGCGGAGGTCATCACTTATGACGACTTCCTCGCCTGCCGCGGCGAGCAGGGAGCCAAAGAGGGAGGGAAGATGCGGCTCGAAGGCCGGGACTACGTTGTCCGGGACGGCGACGTCATGCATTTCCGCTTCAACGTTTAAACCGTGCCGCGGCGCCGAGCCCTCGCGTTGAACACGCATCTGAAGTTCACAAAGATGCACGGGCTGGGCAACGATTTCGTGATGCTCGACGGCATCCGCCAGCACATCGACCTGGCTCCCGCGCAGATCGTCCGGCTCGCCGACCGCCACTTCGGCGTAGGCTGCGACCAGGTGCTGCTGGTCGAGCGGCCGACGCGCAGCGATGTCGATTTCCGCTACCGGATCTTCAACGCCGACGGCGGCGAGGTCGAGCAATGCGGCAACGGCGCACGGTGCTTTGTCCATTTTGTCCGCGACCAGGGGCTGACGACCGAACGGACGATCCGCGTCGAGACCCTGGGCGGGATCATCGAGCCGACGCTGGAAGCCAACGGAGAGGTTTGCGTCGACATGGGGGTGCCGAGCTTCGAGCCCGACGCGATTCCTTTTGTCGGCGGCATCGCAACCGCGACTCAGGCACTCGATCTCGCCGGCGTCCCGGTGCTGATCACCGCGCTGTCGATGGGTAATCCGCATGCGGTGCAGGTCGTTCCCGACGTCGAGACGGCACCCGTCGCGGTCCAGGGTCCGCTGCTCGAGCGTCATCCGCGCTTTCCGCGCGGGGTGAACGCGGGCTACATGCAGGTCGTCGATCGCGCTAACATTCGCCTGCGCGTGTGGGAGCGGGGCGCGGGCGAGACTCTGGCCTGTGGCACCGGCGCGTGCGCCGCCGTCGTTGCCGGTATCCGGCGCGGCCTGCTCGATCCGACAGTGCGCGTCCGGACCCGTGGCGGGGAGCTCACGATACGCTGGGATGGACCGGGCAGTCCGGTACTGATGACCGGTCCGGCGCAAACGGTCTTCGAAGGCGAATGGCGGGTCGACGCATGACGAATGAAACCAACAAGGAAGCAGCGATGAACGCCGAGTCGGTCGCCGATTACCTGAAGCAGCACGCCGAATTCTTCGAGCAATATGCTGACCTGCTTGCCGAGATCTACGTCCCGCATCCGCACGGCGGCCACGCGATCCCGATCGCCGAGCGCCAGATCGTGACCTTGCGGGAAAAAAACGGTCAGCTCGAGTCGAAGCTGCGAGAGCTGATCCAGTTCGGGACCGACAACGATGCGATCAGCGAAAAGCTGCACCGCTCGACGCTTGCGCTTTTTTCCGCGGCGGACCTGGAAACGACGCTCGGCGTTCTCTACCAGAGTCTGAGCGAGGACTTTCGGGTGCCGCAGGTGGCGCTGCGGCTGTGGGGCAGGGTACCCGAGCAGTCGTATCTGCCGGAGCTCGCCGCGACCAGCCAGGAAATCCGCGAATACGCCGGTGCGCTGGGAGCGCCCTACTGCGGCACGCAGGCGCCATTCGAGTCGCGCGAATGGTTCGAAGGCGGGCTGTCGCTCTCCTCGTTCGCGCTGCTGCCGCTGCGCACGCATCACACCTTCGGCCTGCTGGCTCTCGGCAGCGAAGACCCGGGCCGGTTCTACGCGGGCCTGGGAACGATGCATCTGACGCGCCTGTCGGAGCTCGCCAGCGTCGCGACCGCGCGCTTTCTCCCCCAAAGCTGATCCGATGAGCGCATCGTCCCGCGCCAGTCCGCCGCCGTTGCGGGCTGCGGCGGGCGACGCGTTGATCTCGGCGTTCGAAAGGCACCTGGCCACCCGACCGGCGCACACGCGCAACGCCTATTGTCGCGACGTCCGGATTTTGCAACAACTCGCCGGTGGCGCGCCGCTCGCAAAGCTCTCGCCGGCGGAGCTGCGCCGGTTTCTGGCGATGCTGCACGCGCGCGGCTTGTCGGGTAAGAGCCTGGCGCGCGTGCTCTCCGGCTGGCGCGCGTTTTATCGCTTCGCGATCGATCACGAACCGGCGCTCAAGGACAATCCCTGTGCCGGGTTGAAGGCGCCCAGGTCGGCGCGGCATCTGCCCGCGGTGCTGTCGCCCGACGAAGCGGTGCGGCTGGTCGCCATTGCCGGCGAAGACGTGCTGGCGGTGCGGGACCGCGCGCTCCTCGAGCTCGCCTATTCCTCGGGCCTGCGCGTATCAGAGCTCGTCGGGATCGACCTCGCGGCGCTCGATCTGGCTGGAGGCGAGGTGCGCGTCCTGGGCAAAGGAGCGAAAGAGCGCATCGTTCCGGTCGGCGAGCCGGCGCGCGTCGCGCTCAAGGCCTGGCTTGCGCTGCGGCCGGCACTGCCGGCATCCGATTCCGGTGCAGTGTTCGTCAGCCGATCGGGCCGCCGATTGACATCGCGGGCAATCCAGCAGCGGCTCGCCGCATGGGCGGTCAAGCGCGGTCTCGCCCGGCACGTCCATCCGCACATGCTGCGTCATTCGTTCGCCTCGCATCTGCTCCAGTCCTCCGGCGACCTGCGCGCCGTGCAGGAGCTGCTGGGCCACGCGAGCATTGCCAGCACGCAGATCTACACGCACCTCGACTTCCAGTATCTGGCCAAGATTTACGACCAGGCTCATCCCCGGGCGAAGAAGCAACGCGCGCGGCGCTGATCCGGCCGCTTGCAAAAAAATGGGGCGCTTGCGGCGCCCCGAATAACCAGTGAGGAGAAACCTTAGGCCAGACGTTCTCTGCCGGCCTACTCCACGCGCTCGCCGTGAAGGCTGATGTCGAGGCCTTCGCGCTCCTCTTCCTCGGAGACGCGCAAGCCGACGACCATATCGATGACCTTGAGGATGATGAAGCTGCCGATCCCGCTGTAGATCAGCGTCGTCACGACGGCGCCCAGCTGCACGAGCATGTCGGCATCCGCGCCGCTGATCTCCTTGACGTTGAACGCGCCGGTGAGCAGCGCCCCGACGATGCCGCCGATGCAGTGCACGCCGAAGGCATCGAGCGAGTCGTCATAGCCGAACGCGCGCTTGACCGCCGTCGCCGCAAAAAAGCAGAGGACACCTGCGGCGATGCCGATGATGAGCGCACCGTACGCCCCGACGAAGCCCGACGCCGGCGTGATCGCGACCAGCCCGGCAACCGCGCCCGAGGCGATGCCGAGTACCGAGGGCTTCCCCTTGGCCATCCACTCGGTGAACATCCACGCGAGCGCGGCGGCGGCGGTTGCAAACTGGGTGACGAACATCGCCATACCGGCGCGGCCGTCGGCGGCCACCGCGGAGCCTGCGTTGAAGCCGAACCAGCCGACCCACAGCAGCGAGGCGCCGATCAGTGTCAGCGTCAGGTTGTGCGGGGCCATCGGCTCCTTGCCGTAACCGAGCCGCTTGCCGAGCACCAGCGCGCAGACGAGGCCGGCGATACCGGCGTTGATGTGCACGACGGTGCCGCCGGCGAAGTCGAGCACGCCCTTGGCCGCCCAGAAGCCGGATGGCTCCCACATCATGTGGGCAATCGGCGAGTAGATCAGAAGCGACCAGAGGCCCATGAACCAGAGCATTGCAGAGAACTTCATGCGATCGGCGAACGCGCCGGCGATCAGCGCCGGCGTAATGATCGCAAAAGTCATCTGGAACATCATGTAGACCGACTCGGGGATCGTCGTCGCCAGATGCGACACTGTCACTTTGCCGGCATCTTTCTGGAACAGCATGCCGTTGAGGAAGAGACGCTCCAGGCTGCCGACGAACGACCCGCCGGGCATGAATGCCAGGCTGTAGCCGGCGATCACCCAGAGAACGGTGACGAGGCAGGTGATTGCGAAGCTCTGCATCACCGTCGCCAGAACGTTCTTCTTGCGCACCATGCCGCCGTAGAACAGCGCCAGACCGGGAATGGTCATCATCAGTACCAGCGCCGTCGAGGTCAGCAGCCACGCCGTGTCTCCGCCGTTGATCTTGTCGACGCCGACCAGCACCGGTGCAGTGGGTGCGGGGGGCGCAGCGGCGGCCGGCGCAGCGGCGGGTGCCGCGGCGTCCGACTTCGCCGGTTCCGCCTTGGCATCGGGCGCAGCCGGTGCTGCCGCGGGAGAGGTCGCTGCTGGCGGCGGGGTGGCTGCCTTGTTGTCCTGCGCGAAAACCGCGCCTCCCGCGCCGAGCGCGCCGATGACGGCGACCAACGCAAACAATCGCTTCATGATGTTCCCCTTAGAGCGCATCGGCACCGGTCTCGCCGGTCCGGATGCGCACGACTTGTTCGAGCTCGAAGACAAAGATCTTCCCGTCGCCGATCTTGCCGGTGTTCGCCGCCTTTTCGATCGCCTCGATGACGCGATCGAGCAGATCGCTCTTGATCGCCGCCTCGATCTTGACCTTCGGCAGGAAGTCGACGACATATTCCGCACCGCGATAGAGCTCGGTGTGACCTTTTTGCCGACCGAAGCCCTTGACCTCGGTGACGGTGATACCTTGAACGCCGATCGCGGACAGGGCCTCCCGGACCTCGTCCAGCTTGAACGGCTTGATGATCGCGGTTACCAGTTTCATTGTTTGCCCCTCGATGAGTGCGCCGCCGCAGCGACGACGCGATCAGAACGTCTTCTGCAAGAACACGGTGCCGGTCGCCTTGCCGATGTTTCGTCCGGCGAGGGTGTAGCCTGCATCCTTGGCGTTGGTGTCGGTGTAGTAGGCGCCGATGTTGTAGCCGTTGAAGGCCCAAGTCACGCCTACCTTCCAGTCGGTATAGTCGAAGACGTCATTGCTGACCCCGTTCGTGTTGCCGCGGTAGTCTTGGCGGCCGACGTGAGCATTCAACGTCCATGCATCGTTGATCGGGTAGTTCGCCGATAAGTCGATGTACCCTGCATTGTCCGGAACGCCGAACGTGTGATCGATGCTGTAAGAGTATTTGAGCGAGACCCATTTCCACGACACGGCTCCATAGACCTCGGTCGTGTCCGGCTTGGTGACGCCGCCGAGGTAGCTCCCCGGGTAGTAGTAATAGAGCACGCCGATGTCGGTGCCCCAGTCGTCATTGATCGCGTATTTCCAGCCGCCGTAGAAATCCCACTCCAGGCTGCATCCGTGATTGCATACGCCTGCATCGTGCAGCCAGCTGATGTTCGAGCCCCAGGTGCCGAGGTAGAAGCCGTTGGTGTGCGCGTAATCGAAACCTCCCTGGAATGCAGGCTTCCGATCGGTCTGCGTCAGTCCGCGGAACACATACTGGCTGTAGATGCCGAAGTTGCCGGTGATCGTGTACTCCGGTTTGGCCTCGGGCGCGGGGGTTGCGGGGGTTTGCGCTTGCGCGGTGCCCACACACACCGCCGTGGTCAGCACCGCGAGCGAAAACAACTGGCGCAGTTTGGCGTACATCGCTTGTCTCCTTGGCTTAAACGAACGAGATGTCCCTTGCCTGCTCAGCACGAGGCATGCCATGCCATTAATTTGTTTTAAAACAAAAGCTTATAGATATAAGGCGGAAGGCGCTTATTGCAACGCACCCAGAATTGCCCCAAGTCGGTGCAAGCGCTGGACGCGGCGCACGCGATTGGGACATGCCCGGCCGGACGCCGCGGTAGTACGCTTGGCAAGGTTCGATGATCGAACCGCAAGGACGGCGATGCTTACGACCAAATTGCTCGACGACGTCAGCGCGCGTGTGGCTGCCGCGATTGCGGCGAGCCCGGCGCGCGACGCGGAAAAAAACCTGAAGGCGATGCTGGCCAGCGCGCTCGGCAAGCTCGATCTGGTGACGCGGGAGGAATTCGACATCCAGGCGCGTGTGCTGCTGCGCACGCGCGAGAAGCTCGATGCGCTGGAGGCGCGAGTCGCCGAGCTCGAGTCGCGCGCCGGCACGAAGCGCTAAGCTTTTCCGGCCTGCCGACATAGGCCGAACGGCCGAGAGCGCACGGCGCGCCGGCGGCTTACTCTCCTCGATCCTATGGCGCCGACCGAGGAATCCCCGACATGGCAGTCGCCGTCGTGCACAGCCGCGCGCTGTCCGGCGTCGACGCGCCGCGCGTCACCGTCGAAGTGCACTTGGCCGGCGGGCTGCCGGGCGTGCATCTGGTCGGATTGCCTGAGACCGAGGTGCGCGAAGCGCGTGATCGCGTTCGCGCGGCACTGCAGAATGCACAGTTCGAATTCCCCGCGCGCCGGGTGACCGTCAACCTGGCGCCGGCGGATCTGCCCAAGGAATCGGGCCGCTTCGATTTGCCGATCGCGCTCGGCATACTCGCCGCGAGCCGGCAGATCCCGGCGGAGGCGCTCGCGCAGTACGAGTTTGCCGGCGAGCTCGCGCTGACCGGTGAGCTTCGCGCGATTCGCGGCGCGCTGGCGATGGTGCTGTCCGCGCGGCGCGACGGTCGCGCCTTCGTGCTGCCCGCGGCCTCGGCGGCCGAGGCATCGCTCGTGCGTGACGCCATCGTGCATCCCGCCGCATCGCTGCTCGAGGTCTGTGCGCACCTGACGGGCCGCACGCCGCTTCCGGTCCTGGCACCGAGGCCAGCGTCCGATTCGAGCGCCGGCCCAGACCTGATCGACGTGCGCGGACAGGCGCAGGCGAAGCGCGCACTGGAAGTCGCGGCCGCCGGATCGCACAGCATGCTGATGATCGGGCCGCCGGGAACCGGTAAATCGATGCTGGCGCAACGCCTCCCAGGCCTGCTGCCGCCGCTGTCCGAAGACGAGGCCCTCGAATCCGCGGCGCTGCATTCGCTGACCGGCCGCTTCTCGCCGGATGATTGGGGTCGGCGTGTCTTACGCGCGCCACATCACACGGCCTCTGCGGTCGCCTTGGTCGGCGGTGGCAGCGATCCGCGGCCTGGCGAAATTTCGCTCGCGCACCACGGCGTGCTGTTCCTGGACGAGCTGCCCGAATGGGACCGCAGAGTGCTCGAAGTGCTGCGCGAACCGATCGAATCGGGCCGGATCCACATTTCGCGCGCTGCGCGCCAGGCCACCTTTCCGGCGCGATTCCAGTTCGTCGCCGCGATGAATCCCTGTCCGTGCGGCTACCTCGGGCACGCCAGCGGCCGATGCCGCTGCACGCCGGACCAGGTTGCGCGTTACCGGGCGCGCATCTCGGGCCCGCTGCTCGACCGCATCGACGTGCAGATCGAGGTGCCGGCGTTGCCGGTCGATGCGCTGCCGGCGTCGCGCCATCCTACCGCGGCCGACGACAGCGCGACGGTGCGCGGCCGTGTCGTGGTGGC
The DNA here is from genome assembly GCA_040005975.1 of Betaproteobacteria bacterium. Classification (GTDB taxonomy): domain Bacteria; phylum Pseudomonadota; class Gammaproteobacteria; order Burkholderiales; family Casimicrobiaceae; genus PALSA-1003. The sequence goes on from JBDTXW010000006.1 coordinate 8,085, forward strand.
GACGCAGCGCCAGCGCCGCAGGCAAGGTAAAGCGAACGGCTGGCTGGACGTCAAGGAGGTCGAGCGCTGGTGCGTCCCGGATGCGGACGCTGCCGCGCTGCTCAAGAGCGCGTTCGCGCGGTTTGCGCTGTCGGCGCGCGCCTACCACCGCATCCTCAAGGTCGCACGCACGATCGCCGATCTCGCCGCCAACGACACGATCGCGGCAGCGCACGTCGCCGAGGCGATCGGCTATCGGCGGCTCGACCGGACCGCCTGAAGCGTTGGCGATTCGCCTTAGCGCACCAGCAGCGCCTGCCGTCCCAGGGAGACGAGCGCCGCGTCGAGGTTCGCCAGACGTTCCGCGTCGGGCAGCTCGGGCCAGTGCAACGCGGCGATCTCGGTGCGCGTTCGAGCGCCGTCGAGCAGCGGCAGCAGCCCGCGCGCATTCTGCGGCAGTACGATCGGTTCGTGTCGCAGGTTGACACTCGTGGCGCCACGGGTCGCGTCGCGCCTCGCGACGGTGCCCGCTTCAGGCCGCGACCCGGCCTCGAGCACGAACGGCGGCGCCGCGCGATGCAACTCGGCAGCGCCGCCCAAGTGCAGCCGCAGGATCTCCGACGCCAGCAGATCGCGCGCGGCGTGCGCGTCGTTCGCGCTCGAGCCGAGATGCGCGGCCGCCTGCTCGTGCAATTTATCGAAGGGGATCGCGAGCGGCCACTGCGCGGCGAGGATTGCCAGAGCCGCCTTGACGATACGGTGCGATGCCTCCACGCCGCGTCCGTCGAAAAGGCGAAAGGTTTGGGCGCGATCGGAGGCCAGGTCGACCGGGGCGCCGTCGCGCTGCACCGGCGCGGCGATACGCAGTGCCATGACGCGTGCCGGCGACAGTTTGCGTTCGAGCGCCGCGCCGTCGCGAATCAAGAGACTTTGGCGAAAGCTGCGGCTTGTCAGGAAATCGAGAAATTGCTCGCGGCGCATTAGGCCTGGCGCGATCCGGTTCAAGGTTGCTTCGACCTTCGGCGGAAGTCCGATCGAAAGCATCGTCCTCACGTCGCTGTCGCCGAGATAGCGCAAGCCCCGGGCCGCGGCACGATCGACGAATTGCTCGAAGTACAGCGCTTCGTTCGTCTCCTCCAGGTATTCGTGCAGCACGTAATAGTCGGGCTTCTGACGAATGTGCCCGGCGGCCAGCCGCAGCAGCCGGCTGTACGCCGAATCCTTGTCCGGCACCGATTCGGCCAGGAAATCGAGCGTGGCGCGCGCCTTCCCGACGCGGGCGTGCAGATCTTCGATGCCGCGCGTCTGGTAGAGCATCGCCTCGCGCACGATCGACAGCATGCGCCAGCCGGGCATCGTGTTATAGCTGACGAACGCGATGCCGTTGGCGTTGAGGCGGGCGGCGCAAAGCGCCAGGATTTTGTCCTGCACCGGCGCCGGCACCCAGGAGTAGATGCCATGCGCGATGACGTAGTCGAAGCTTCCGTGCGCTTCGCCGAAGTCCATGACATCCGTCGCCGCGAGGCGGATGTTGCGCAATCCGAGCCCTTCGATTTCGGCGGCGCCCTGGTCGATTTGCACGGCGGACAGGTCGATGCCGACAAAGGTCGAGTCCGGGTAGCTTGCCGCGAGTGGAATCAGGTTGCCGCCGGACGCGCAGCCGATCTCCAGCACGCGACAGTGTCCGACGTCGGCCGCGTCGAAGGCGAATAGCGACGCAACGGTGGCCAGATGATCGGGATGCGTCTGCCGCAGCGGCGCGCTCTGGTAGGGAAACTCGTCGTAGCTGGTGCGAAGCGCGGCGTTCATCATCGTGCCTGCGTTCGAGCGTATCATGCCGATCGCCACCAGCGTGCCGTGAGCGGACGACCCGGTTAGCGCGCCGCGCCGGCGCGCAAATCCGCAAGGCTACCGATGAATTCACACGACCCGTCGCCGCTCGGCAGGGCGACCGGCTACCCCGACCGCTATGATCCGAGCCTGCTTTTCGCAATCGAGCGCGCCGCGCAGCGCGAAGCGCTCGGGCTTCGCGGTGCGCTGCCGTTCACCGGTGCCGATCTTTGGACCGCCTATGAAATTTCCTGGCTCGATGCCCGCAACAAACCGCAGCTCGCGGTCGGCGAACTGCGGATCCCAGCGGATTCCCCCGCAACGGTCGAATCGAAGTCGTTGAAGCTGTATCTGGGTTCGTTCGCGCAGGAGCCGGTGCCCAGCCGCGAGCGCCTGGCGCAGACGATCGCGGGCGACCTCGAGCGCATCTGCCGGGCGGAGGTCGACGTCACGCTGCATCCGGCAACCGTATCCGCCGCGCCGGCGATCGCCGCGTTGCCCGGCGTGTCGCTGGATGGCGAGGACGGAGCCGCCGATGCTGCCGCCCCCGAGCCGGGGTTGCTCGTCGCCGGCGCCGCGAGCGCCGACGAGACGCTGCACAGCGCGCTCTTCCGCTCCAACTGTCCGGTCACCGGGCAGCCTGACTATGGCGACGTGATGGTGCGGTATCGCGGGCCGCGCATCGACCGCGCATCGCTGCTCTCCTATCTGCTCTCGTATCGCCGCCATGCGGCGTTTCAGGAAAGCTGCGTCGAGCGGATTTACATCGATATCGCAGCGCGCTGCCGGCCTGAGCGCCTGACCATCTATGCGCGCTTTACCCGTCGCGGCGGCATCGACATCAATCCGTTTCGCAGCAATTACGAAGCGCCGCCACCGGCGACGCAGCGAACGCCGAGACAATAGGCGGGGGATTGCTCGGTCGAGTTGCGCGGCGAGCCCTGCATCGGTCGCGCGTTGCTTCGCTGCAAACGCCGTGACGGGATCGCGGTTCAGCGCCGCAGCACGAGAATCGCCGGCGGGGCGAGCGAGGCCGATGCGACCAGGCGTGGCCCTGCGTTGGCATTGAACGTCGCGCTGTCGACGACTTTCGCGGTGCCGAGCGTCGCGGCCAGCGCGAACAGCGCCGCCGCCAAAAAGACGACCGAGAGCATGCGCTTGCCGGGCGCGAAAAAGACCCCGCGACTGCGCGACGATCGCGCAGCGCGGGTTGGAGGCAAGCGGTAGCGGCGCGAAGGTGCCTCGCGGCGAGCGCTTCCTGAAGCTCGCCGGCCGGCCGCGCGCAGTTCGGCGAGACCGCGTATCAGCGATTCGCGTGAAATCCGGGGGCGCCGAAACAGTGTGAGTGCGAAGTTAGCGTTCATTGTCGTCTCCAGAGTGCGGCGGCCCCGGTCTAGCTATCGGTTGCCGCCTTGTTTCTGTTGTGCACAGTCTGGACGTGTCAGCGGGCCCCGCGCGCTGGCAGATTGCGCACCGTAAAACCCGACTATTCACGCCGCCACGCGTCGCGGGGCGCCGTGCGGCGGCCGGCAGGGCGTCCGGTCCGGCAGTTGTGCTATAAAGACTTGCCTATGGCGATGTCATGGTGACCAACCAAACCACGCTCGCGCCAGCCCCGGCCCCGAACCCGCCCGGCCACCTCGCCTTCGCCGACGCGGAGGGTTGCGCGGCGTGGCTACGCAGCCTGCCGCTGACCAATATCCAGCGGTATTACGAGGAAATACTCGGTCAGCTCAAGCGGGTCGGCGAGGCCGATTTCGCGCCACGCGAGCGCGGCCGCATCGCCGAGCTGATGCGCGAGCCGGTAAGCTTTCTGCACACCGAGCTCGCACGCCGCTACGCGGGTAAGCCGCAGCCCTCTGCGGCGCGCGAGCAGGAGTCCGCCGACCAGGCACTCGCGCTCTGGCAGGCCCTGTGGGCCCAGTATTCCGCTTGTCTCAAGCCGCTGCTCGAAGGCGATGCCGATCTGCAGGGCGTCAAGGCCAAGGTCCTGCAGCGCGGCCTTTGGGTCGGAAAGCAATTGGTGCTCGTGCACGGGCTGGCCCGGCGCGCGCCAGGCGCAGCAATCTGGCAGGAGCTGCACGCCTATTTCCGGCTGGCCGAGATTCTCGAATGCGCGGTGACCGCAGTGTCCGACGATCTGATGCCCAATGCCATCGGGCTGTCCTGCTACTCGACCTATGCGCATGCGTTGCTGCTCGATTTGGCCGATCCCTGCAGCATGACGGTGCGCCAGATCGAGTTGACCGACCGGTGGCTCGCGATGTGGGCGCGCAAGATCTTTCCGTATGCGCAGCAGCGGGAGACCGAAGGACCGGTGATCAGCGTCGATCTGGACGGGCCCGGCGGCGCGACGCTGTATGCCTCCGCACCGCGCCACGGCAGCCAGTCGACTCGCTTCTGCTATCCAGCGAAGCTCGCCGCGAGCGTGCGCGGGCGTCTGAAGCGGCTGGCGGGCGGCGCGAGCCCGGCGGAACTGCAGCTGGGGCACGACGTTGCCGCCGACGCCTGCACGGCGTTGCTCTCGCACCTGGATGCGCACTGGTACGCGCTGCCGCTCAAAGGCGGCGGAGGCACCGAATCGCAAACGGGCCTTGAGCTTTGCGCGGGCGGCTTGGGCGCTGCGTACTTTCGCGTCTCGGGGCGCAGCTTCAACAGCAAGGAGCTGGTCGGCTACCTGTCGTATCAGGGTACGCAGCATCTGGCAACGCTCGGTGCGCTTACCGATTACGATCGCAACAAGGACGAAGCCGAGCGCTCCTGGGCATGGGAACGCTGGCAGGGAAATTACGAATGGTCGGCGGCATCGCTGCACCGCCCCGCCGTCGGGCAGTACCGCTGGCATCTCGACCAGCTGGTCATCATCCGAGACGAGGAACGGCTGCGCTGCGGCCACGTGATGCGGGTCGCGCTCGACGGCCACGGCGAGCTGACGCTGGGCATCAAGCTGTGGGCCGGCGCACCGACGGCCATCGCGGTGCGGGCGCTGACGACAATGCTGGTCGAAGAAGCGCCGATACCCACCGTCATTCTTGGCGCGACGCCCGATGACAAGCCGGCGATGCTCGTGCCGCCCCGCACGTTCAATGCGGGCAGGGTCTTTCGCACCCTTTCCTCCGGTCCCGAGCGGCGTTTCCGGCTGACCCGCCTTTTGCAGCGCGGCGCCGATTTCGAGCGCGTCACGTTCGACGAAATCTCGCCCTGAAGCGGCGAGCCGGGCCGCGGTCCCGGCATCGATATGTCCAATCGTCTGGCTGGCGAAACCAGTCCCTATCTGCAGCAGCACGCGACCAACCCGGTCGACTGGTATCCGTGGTGCGAGGAGGCGCTCGCCAAGGCAAGGCGCGAGAACAAGCCGATCCTGCTGTCGATCGGTTATTCGGCCTGCCACTGGTGCCACGTGATGGCGCACGAATCGTTCGAGGACGAGGGCGTCGCGACCCTGATGAACGATCTCTTTATCAACGTCAAGGTCGATCGGGAAGAACGGCCGGACCTGGACCAGATTTACCAGACCGCGCATGCGATGCTGGCGCGCCGGAGCGGCGGCTGGCCACTGACGATGTTCCTGACGCCGCAGCAGGAGCCCTTTTTCGGCGGTACGTATTTTCCCAAGACCTCGCGTTACGGCCTGACAGGCTTCGCCGACCTCTTGCCGCAGCTCGCGCGCGCGTACCGTGAACAGGGCGAGGCGATTGCCGAGCAGAACGAAAGGCTCAAGGCGGCGCTCGCGCTGACATTGCCCGAGCCCGCCGATGCCACGGCGGCGCTGCCTGCGGCGGCGCCCGAGCGCGCCTACGCATCGCTCGCGCAATCGTTCGATCCGGTGGACGGCGGCTTCGGCCAGGCACCGAAGTTCCCCCACGCCACGGAGCTCAACTTCTGCCTGCGCCGCTACGCGGCCACGCATGACGAGCATGCTCTCCGGATCGTCCGTGGCACGCTGGCGCGCATGGCCGAAGGCGGCATCCACGATCAGCTCGCCGGCGGGTTTTCCCGCTACAGCGTCGACGGCGAGTGGACGATTCCTCACTTCGAAAAAATGCTCTACGACAACGCCGCGCTGCTCGCGTTGTACGCCGATGCATGGCGCGCCAGCGGCGAACCGGCGTTCGAGAAAACCGCGCGCGGGATCGTCGCGTGGCTCACGTCCGAAATGCGTTCGCCCGACGGAGGCTTCTATTCGAGCCTTGATGCCGACAGCGAGCACGAGGAAGGCAAGTTCTACGTGTGGACGCCCGGGCAGGTTGAGGCGCTGCTCGATCCCGAGGAATACGTGATCGCCGCGCGGCACTGGGGACTCGACCGGGCGCCGAACTTCGAGCACGCGGCATGGCATCTGCGGGTCACAGTGCCGCTCGATCAGATCGCCCGCGAGCTCTCGTTGCGGCTGCCCGAGGTCGAGGCCCGGCTCGAGGCCGCGCGCGGCAAGCTGCTGGCGGCCCGGGCGCGGCGCGTTCGCCCTGGGCGCGACGACAAGCTGCTCTGCTCATGGAACGCGCTGATGATCGCGGCGCTCGCGCGCGCTTCGCGCGTGTTCGACGAGCCTTCGTGGCTGGCCGGCGCGCAGCAGGCCGCTGACTTCATTCGCTGCGCGATGTGGCGCGATGGACGACTTCTGGCGACGTACAAGGACGGACACGCGCATCTGAACGCGTACCTGGACGATCACGCCTTCATGCTGGCGGCGCTGATCGAACTGATGCAAAGCTCGTTTCGCGCGCAGGACTTGGAATGGGCCACCGAGATTGCCGAGGCCTTGCTCGACCGCTTCGAGGATCGGCGTGGCGGTGGATTTTTTTTCACCAGCGACGATCACGAAACGCTGCTGCTGCGGCCGAAGCCGGGGCACGACAACGCGACGCCAGCTGGCAACGGCATCGCAGCGCAAGGGCTGATCGCGCTCGGTCACTTGCTGTCGGAGCCGCGTTATCTCGACAGTGCCGAGCGGACGGTGCGCGCATTCGGGCGCGAATTGGCCGCGCGCCCGGGCGGGTTCTCCTCGCTGCTGATCGCGCTCGAGGCGTGCCTCGAGCCGCCAGCGATGCTGCTGCTGCGCGGCGACGCCACGGCGTGCACGGCATGGCAGCGCAGCGTCGAACGGCAGTACCGCCCTTCGCTCTCAACGCTGAACCTGTCGGAGCGGCAAGAGTTGCCGGGGGCGTTGGCGAAGCCGCACGATGCCACGGCAGGCGGCGTGACCGCCTGGCTATGCCGCGGCACCGTGTGCCTGCCACCGTTGCACCGCAGGCAGGACCTCGACGCGGCGCTCGGTTCATAAAGGCGCCGCTGTTTGGCGGCGCCGGCGACGTTCCGGTACGATGAGCGCCCGAAATCGCCCAGCGGAGACCCGATGAAATGCCATCGTATCCTGCTCGCCGCAACGCTGTTTGCGGCCGGCAGCGCCCACGCCGCGCTGGACAGCGCAGCGGCGCAGGCGCTGATGCAAAAGGGCGGCTGTGTCGCCTGCCATGCGGTCGACAAGCAAATCATCGGGCCGGCCTTCCAGGAAGTCGCCGCCAAGTACAGTGGGGACAAGGACGCACTGGCCAAACTTTCCGACAAAGTGAAAAAGGGCGGCGTCGGCGTCTGGGGCGAGACTCCAATGCCACCCAATGCGCAGGTCAGCGATGCGGACATCAACCGTCTGGTCAGCTGGATTCTCACGCTAAAGAAGTAAGCGCTGGCATCGCGCGCGCAGGGTGCAGGCGGCGCCTTTGACAGACGCGCAGGCGGCCGGTAAGCTTGGCGCGCTCGTGCAGGAGAGGGTAGCCGCAACTTGGGACAGGCTGCCGCCGAAGGCGTAACTCCCGCGATCGCTCAGGCAAAAGGACTGCGCGAGCCGTAAGTCACTCTGGAGAGCGGCCGCGCGCAGCAGGATGGCGCGGTCCACCGAAGGGGCACCGGCATCGCCTAAGAGGCGAATGCCGCAATCTCTCAGGTAAAAGGACAGACGGGGCGAAGCCGAAGATCACGGCCTCGCCCTTTTTGCTGCCTGGGAGTCGCGTTGCTGAAGCACACCCCGCTCCATGCCATTCATCGCGCCGCCGGCGCGAGGATGGTCGATTTCGGCGGCTGGGACATGCCCGTCCACTACGGTTCGCAGATCGACGAGCACCATGCGGTGCGCCGCGCCGCGGGGATGTTCGACGTCTCGCATATGCTCGCGGTCGACGTCGAGTTGCGCGAGCCAACCGGGAGTGGCCGCGGCGTGCGCGATTTCCTGCGCTGTGCGCTCGCCAACAACATCGACAAGCTGACGGTGCCGGGCAAGGCGCTCTATTCCTGCCTGCTGCGTCCCGACGGCGGCGTGCTCGATGATCTGCTCGTCTATTTCCTGCGCGAAGACTGGTTTCGGCTGGTCGTCAATGCCGGCACTGCAGACAAGGATCTGGCCTGGCTCGGCGCGCTCGATCCCGAGCGCGCGCCACACCTCAAGCTGACCCCGCGGCGCGACCTGGCAATGATCGCGGTGCAGGGGCCGCAGGCGCGTGAGCGCGTCTGGGCCGCGCTGCCCGAAGCGCGCGCGGCGAGCGAGGCCCTCAAACCGTTCAACGCCGTGCAGGCCGGCGAGCTTTTCATCGCACGCACGGGTTACACCGGCGAGGACGGCTTCGAGATCATGCTGCCGGCTGCTCGCGCGGCCGGCTTCTGGCATGCGCTGCAGGCCGCCGGCGTCACGCCCTGCGGGCTTGGTGCGCGTGACACCCTGCGCCTGGAAGCGGGGATGAATCTGTACGGGCAGGACATGGACGAGGCCGTCAATCCGCTGGAGTCGGGCCTCGGATGGACGGTCGATCTGGCGAGCCCGCGCGACTTCGTCGGCAAGGCAGCGCTGCTCGCGGCGCACCCGTCGCGGCAACTCGTCGGGCTGTTGCTGCAGGACCAGGGCGGCATACTGCGCGGCCACCAGCGGGTACACAGCGCGCGCGGCGTCGGGGAAGTGACCAGCGGCAGCTACTCGCCTACGTTGGCCCGGTCGATCGCGCTGGCGCGCCTGCCGGCCGGCGTCGCGCCGGGCGACATCGTGCAGGTCGACGTTCGCGGCAAGTCGCTGGCGGCCCTCGTAGTCAAGCCGCCGTTCGCGCGCAACGGCAAGAGCCTGGTCACCTGAACCGTCGAGCGATGTTGCAGCCCCCACACCGATCCACTCATCCGGCATGGAGCCTTATCCGATGAACGTACCCGCCGAACTGAAATACACCGCGAGCCACGAATGGGTCCGCACCGAAGCCGACGGCACGATTGCCACCGGCATCACCGACCATGCGCAGCAAGCGCTGGGCGACCTCGTTTTCATCGAGCTGCCCAAAGTCGGCCGCACTCTCGCGGCGGGCGAGGCCTGCGCCGTCGTCGAATCGGTCAAGGCCGCCTCCGACGTCTACGCGCCGGTCGCCGGCGTCGTGCTCGCGGTCAATGATGCGGTTGTCGCCGCGCCGGAAAAAGTCAACGCCGATGCCTACGGCAACTGGCTCTACCGACTGAAGCCTGCCGAACCGGCCGCGGTTGCCAAGCTGCTCGACGCGGCCGGCTACATCGCGGCGGCCGGCGAATCCTAGAATCGACCGCACCGCCCGAAAGGCTCAACCGATGCAAATGAATGAACTCAATCCGGCGCCGGACGCGCGCTCGCGCCGCAGCTTGCGCGAGCTCGAGCAGCATCGCGGTTTCGTCGACCGCCACATCGGCACCGACGACGCCGACCAGGTGGCGATGCTCCGCACGCTCGGGTTTCCCACGCGAAGCGCGTTGATCGACGCGATCGTCCCGGCCGCGATACGAAGCCGCAAGCCGCTCGCGCTTCCGGCAGCCAAAGGCGAGGAGGAGGCGCTCGAGGAGCTGCGCGGGCTGGCGGCGAAAAACAGAGTTCATACCTCGTATATCGGCCAGGGTTACTACGGCACGTACACGCCCGGCGTGATATTGCGCAACGTCCTCGAGAACCCCGCCTGGTACACCGCGTATACGCCTTACCAGCCGGAGATCTCTCAGGGCAGGCTCGAGGCGCTGGTCAATTTCCAGACGATGATCTGCGACCTTTCCGCCATGGCGATTGCCAATGCCTCGATGCTGGACGAGGCAACGGCCGCCGCCGAGGCGATGGCGCTATGCCGGCGCGTGAGCCAGCACAAGAGCACGACGATCCACATCGCCGCCGACGTCTTTCCACAGACGATCGACGTCATGCGGACGAGAGCGAAGCCGCTGGGCATCACGGTGAGCGTCGGGCCTGCCGAGGCGGCGGGCGACTGCTTCGCCGTCCTGCTCCAATATCCGGGGGCGGATGGCGACGTGCGCGACTACCGCGAGCTCGCCGCCAGGCTGCACGAGGCCGGCGCGCTGGTCATCGCCGCAACCGACTTGCTCGCGCTGACGGTGCTGACCCCGCCCGGCGAATGGGGCGCCGACGTCGTCATCGGCTCGAGTCAGCGCTTCGGCGTGCCGATGGGCTTTGGCGGCCCGCACGCCGCCTTTCTCGCCACGCGCGACGAATTCAAGCGCAGTCTCCCGGGACGCCTGGTCGGTGTCAGCGTCGACACCGGCGGCGATCCGGCGTACCGCCTGGCGCTGCAAACGCGTGAGCAGCATATCCGGCGCGAAAAGGCGACCTCGAATATCTGCACCGCGCAAGTCTTGCTCGCAGTGATGGCCAGCATGTACGCCGTCTATCACGGGCCGCAGGGACTGGCGACGATCGCCGGACGCGTGCATCGCCTGACCGGCATCCTGCGGGCGGGGCTTGTGCAACTCGGCCTTGCGCTCGTCAACGACACGTTTTTCGATACGCTGACCGTCGCCACCGGCGCGCGCACCGGCGCCATTCACGAGCTGGCCACGGCGGCGCACGTCAATCTGCGCCGGATCGACACCGCGCACGTCGGCGTGTCGCTGGACGAGACGACCACGCGCGATCGCGTGCGGCTGCTGTGGACGATCTTCGCGCCCGAAGGCGCCGCATTGCCCGATTTCGATCTTATCGAACCCACGGTCGGCGATCTTTGGCCGCCGGGCTTGAGCCGCACGACGCCGTTTCTCACGCATCCGACGTTCAATCGCTATCACTCCGAGACGGCGATGCTGCGCTATCTGCGCCGCCTCGCCGACAAGGACATCGCACTCGATCGCGCGATGATTCCTCTGGGCTCGTGCACGATGAAGCTCAACGCGGTAATCGAGATGGTCCCCGTGACCTGGCGCGAGTTCGCCCACATGCACCCGTTCGCGCCGGCCAACCAGACCGTCGGCTATCGCGAGATGATCGCCGGCCTCGAACGCATGCTTTGCGCGGTCACCGGCTATGCGGCCGTCTCGCTGCAGCCCAACGCCGGCTCACAGGGCGAGTACGCCGGCTTGCTGATCATCAAGGCATATCACGCCGCGCGGGGTGATGCGCATCGCGACGTCTGCCTGATTCCGGCGTCGGCCCACGGCACCAATCCCGCCTCGGCGCAGATGGCCGGCATGCGGGTGGTCGTCGTCGCCTGCGACCGCGAAGGCAACGTCGATCTGGCCGACCTCGAAGCCAAGGCCGCCGCGCATCGCGCCGACCTGGCGGCGATCATGGTGACCTACCCGTCGACACACGGTGTGTTCGAGGCCCGCATCCGGGACATCTGCGACATCGTGCATGCCAACGGCGGCCAGGTCTACGTCGACGGTGCCAATCTCAACGCGCTGGTGGGCCTGGCGGCCCCCGGCGAATTCGGCGCCGATGTCTCGCACCTGAATCTGCACAAGACGTTCTGCATTCCGCACGGCGGCGGCGGCCCCGGCGTCGGACCGGTCGCCGTGGCCGCGCATCTGGCGCGCTTCCTGCCCGGGCACCGCATGCTGCAAGGCGGCGTCGATGGCGGCGCGGAGCGCATCGGTCCGGTGTCGGCCGCGCCGTACGGCAGCGCGAGCATCCTGCCGATTTCGTGGATGTACATCGCGATGATGGGCGGCGACGGCCTCAAGGCGGCGACCGAGTCGGCGATCCTGGCGGCGAACTACATCGCCAGGCGTCTTGCGCCGCATTACCCGGTCCTGTATTCGGGGCCCGGCGGCTTGGTCGCGCACGAATGCATCGTCGACTTGCGTCCGCTGAAGGAAAAAAGCGAGGTCACCGTCGACGACGTCGCCAAGCGGCTGATCGACTATGGGTTCCATGCGCCGACGATGAGCTTTCCCGTCGCCGGCACGCTGATGATCGAGCCGACCGAAAGCGAATCGCTGGCCGAGATTGACCGCTTCATCGACGCGATGATCGCGATACGACAGGAGATCCGCGCTATCGAAGAGGGCAGGATGGACCGCGGCGACAATCCTCTGAAAAACGCGCCGCATACGGCCGCCGCCTTGCTCGCCGGCGACTGGACGCACCCGTACGGCCGCGAGCAGGCCGCGTACCCGGTGCCGGGTCTCAAGGAGCACAAGTACTGGCCACCGGTCGGCCGCACCGACAACGTTTACGGCGATCGCAACCTGTTCTGCAGCTGCCTGCCGGCGGCGGATTACGCCTGATGGCTGCGGTGTGAAGGTCCTCGTCCTGGGCGCCGGCGTCGTCGGTACGACGTCCGCCTGGTATCTGCGCGAGCAGGGGCATGAGGTCACGGTGATCGAGAGGCAGAGCGCGGCCGCGCTCGAAACCTCTTTCGCCAACGGCGGCCAGATCTCGGTTTCGCACGTCGAGCCGTGGGCGAATCCTAAGGCGCCGTGGAAAATCCTCAAGTGGTTGACGCAGCCCGACGCGCCGCTGTTGTTCCGGCCGCGGCTTGACTGGCAGCAATGGCGCTGGGGAGCCCAATTCCTGCTCGAATGCCTTCCCTCGCGCACGCGCCGCAACATGCTGCAGATACTCGCCATCAGCAAGTATTCGGGCGAGATGCTGCGCGAGCTCCGCGCGGCGACGCTGCTTGCCTACGACGATCTGCAGCGCGGCATCCTGCAGATCTACACCGATCGCTCCGACTACGACGAGGCTGCGGCGGCAGCGGAGCTCGTGCGCAGTTACGGCATCGCGCGCGAGGTGAAGACCGCGGCCGAATGCGTCGCGATCGAGCCCGCGCTTGGGTCCCGGCGCGACTGGATCGTCGGCGGCACCTATACGGCGAGCGACGAATCCGGCGATGCCCGCAAGTTCACCCAGGGACTCGCTGCGCGCGCGGCCGCGCGCGGGGTCATCTTCCGCTATGGCGTGACCATCGATGCGCTCGATGCCGCCGGCGGCAGTATCGCCGGCGTGATCACGCACGCTGCGGCCGCCGATGGAAAGTCGCGCCGCGAGGTGCTGACCGCCGACGCCTATGTCGCCTGCCTGTCGAGCTATACGCCGCGGCTGCTCGCGCCGTTGGGGATTTACGTGCCCGTCTACCCGGCCAAGGGTTACTCGGCCACGTTGCCGATCATCAATCCCGCGTTGGCGCCTTCGGTCAGCATGACCGACGATGCCAAGAAAATCGTCTTCACGCGCCTGGGCAACCGGCTGCGCGTCGCCGGCACCGCCGAACTCTCCGGCTACAAGCTCGACTTGAACGCGGTGCGCTGCGAAGCGCTGACCCGCCGCGCCAACGAATGGTTCGGCGCCGCGATCGATACGTCGCGCGCCGAATACTGGACCGGCCTGCGGCCGGCGACGCCATCGAACGTGCCGCTGATCGGCAGGACGCGGTATCCGAATCTTTATCTGAACACCGGCCACGGTACGCTCGGCTGGACGATGGCCGCCGGTTCGGGCAAGGCGATCGCCGACCTGGTCTCGGGGCGCAAGCCCGGTGTCGATTTCGACTTTGTCGGCTATTGACGCCAAAGGCCGAGCGACAAGCGAACTCGCCTAGCGGAGGGGCCAGATCAGCGCCGTGACCTGGTCTACACGGTGCCGATTAGCCTGGCGCATCGGGCAGCAGCATCAGCTCGGCGACGATGCGCCAACGCCCGCCGCGGTCGCGCATCCACACGTGGACGTAATGGCCCGGCGATTTGCCGGGCGCATCGATCAGATGCAGGCGGCCGTAGCTGTAGCCTAAATCGTCCGAGCGCGATACCCCGGCGGCCAGCGTCTCCCAGCGAAACCTGAGCGCCCGCTCGGCGAGCTGCGCGAGAATTGCGTCGCGGTCCAGCCGCGGCGGCGTCGGGCCGATGACGAGCCGCGCATCGTCTGCGAGCAACGCCGCGTAGCCGTTCGCCACGCGCGGCACGCCGAAGAGCGGCTGCGCCTCAAGCCCGAACAGGGTCGACTGGCCGAGAGCATCCGCTGCGATGGCGCTGGGTGATGGCGGATGCGGATCTTCGCCGAACGCCGCATCGGGCACCGGCGCGTCGGTCGGTACGCCGCCGTCGACAATGACCCGCCAGCTGCCGTCCGCCTGCCGGCGCCACACCGAAAAAAATATTCCCTGCGCGGGCTCGCGCACCGCAGGTGCGCGTCCGGTGATCGTGTAGGGACCGGTCGTGAACCCGAGGTCGCCTGCACGCGCCACTGCCGCGATGGCGGGATGCCAGTTGAGGACGAACGGCTCGATCGCGTCGGGCCGGGCGCGAAAACGCTGCCGCGTGTTGCCCGGATCGGGCGCGAAGTTGATTCCGTCGTCGGCAAAATATGCGAGGAAGGCGGCGCGCATGCCATGCTCGACCGAGTGCCGTGCAAACGCGCGCTCGGATGCCGCGAGCGATTCGCGCATAGCATCGGCCGCATGCGGTGACGCCGGCGGTGTCGGCGCTGTCGCGCAGGCCCCGGCCAGGAATGCGATCGCCACGGCAAGCCCAGGCTTCGCGCCTGACCGAATCGCGCTGCGGCATGGCGTCATGAACGCGATTAGAGCGCATCCCCGGCTGCTGCGCCAGTCCGTCGAAGGTACCGCGTTATAATGCGACTGCACGCACGTTCCTCCATGCTCCCCCGCTATCTACGCCTGTTGTCTGTCGCACTCGCCGTGCTTGCCGCTCCGGCAATCGCACAGAACATCCTTCCCGCCGCCGTTCCGCCGCCTCCGATCGCGGCCAAGGCCTACCTGCTGGTCGACCTGGTGAGCGGCCAGACGCTGGCCGCCGACAGCGCCGACGCGCCTCGCGAGCCGGCATCGCTGACCAAGCTGATGACCGCGTACCTGACCTTTCGCGCGCTGAAGGACAAGGAGCTCACGCCTTCGCAGATGGTCAACGTCTCCGAGAAGGCCTGGCGCGCCCAAGGCTCGCGCATGTTCATCGAACCGAACAAGGCAGTGACCGTCGACGAACTGCTGCACGGCGTGATCGTGCAGTCGGGCAACGATGCGAGCATCGCGCTCGCCGAAGCTATCGCGGGATCGGAGGATGCGTTCGCCGAGCGCATGAATCGCGAGGCGGCGCGGTTGGGCATGAAGAACACGCGCTTCGTCAATGCGACCGGGCTGCCGGCGCCGCAGGAAGTGTCGACCGCCAACGACCTGGCGCTGCTCGCGGCCGCGCTGATCCGCGATTTCCCCGAGTACTACCCGCTGTATTCGATCAAGGAATACCGGTACAACAGTATCACGCAGCCGAATCGCAACCGCCTGCTGTGGACCGACCCCTACGTCGACGGGATAAAGACCGGGAACACCGAAGCCGCTGGCTTCTGCCTGATCGCATCGGCCAAGCGCGGGCAGCGCCGCCTGCTGTCCGTCGTCCTCGGAGCAACGTCGGAATCGGCGCGGGCGATCGAAGCGCAGAAGCTTCTGAACTACGGATTTCAGTTCTACGATTCGGTGCAGCTCTACCAGAGCGGACAAGCCGTCAGCTCGCTGCGCGTCTGGAAGGGCGCCGAGCAAACGGTGCCCGCCGGATTCGTCATCGACCGGTACGTCACGTTGCCGAAGGGACAGGCGAAGAATCTCAAGCTGTCGCTCGAAGCGGTCGAACCACTGCTTGCGCCGGTGCTCAAGGGACAGAAGGTCGGAACGGTCAACGTCACGCTCGACGGCAAGCCGGTCGGCGCCTATCCGTTGCTGGCGCTCGCCGACGTTGCGCCCGCGAGCCTGTTCGGGCGCGCGTGGGACACGGTGCGGCTGTGGGTCAAATGATGCACTTGCCGTTTTCGTTGGCGAAAGTCAACTCGTGACCGTCTACCTGAACGGCAAGTTTCTGGCGCTCGAAGACGCCAAGGTTTCGGTGCTCGATCGGGGCTTTATCTATGGCGACGGCGTCTACGAGCTGGTGCCGGTGTACGGTCGCCGGCCGTATCGCCTGCGGCAGCATCTGGCGCGCCTTCAGCGCAGCCTCGACGGCGTCCGCCTCGCCAATCCGCACACCGACGCCGCGTGGGAAACGATCATTGGCGAGATGATCGGACGCATGCCCTTTGCCGATCAGGGCGTCTACTTGCAGATCACGCGCGGCGTCGCCAAGCGCGATCACGCGTTTCCGGCCGGCGTTGTGCCGACGGTGTTCATGATGAGCAACCCGCTGATGCTGCCGTCGCGCGAGCAGATCGAGCGCGGCGTCGCGGTCGTCACCGCGCCCGACGAGCGCTGGCTGCATTGCGATCTGAAGACCATTTCATTGCTGGGCAACGTGCTCGCGCGGCAGCTTGCCGTCGATGCCGACGCGACCGAGACGGTACTGTTCCGCGACGGCTATCTGACCGAGGCCTCAGCGTCGAACGTTCTGCTCGTTCGCGATGGCGTCATCGTCGCGCCGCCCAAGGACAATCAGATCCTTCCGGGAATAACCTACGACGTCGCATTCGAGCTGGCACGCGAGGGCGGCCTTCCGATAGAGGTGCGCCCGGTGCCCAAAGACGAGGCGCTGGCGGCCGACGAGATGTGGCTGTCTTCGTCGACCAAGGAAGTGCTCGCCGTGACCGCACTCGACGGACGGCCATTCGGCGGCGGCAAGCCGGGGCCGTTGTTTCGAAAGGTGCATGCGCTTTTCCAGGCGAGCAAGGCTGCCTAGCGCCTCGCTGCCCGCGCGTCGCCGCGTCTCGGCGCGATGCGCCCGGCCTCGATGCAGTCGCTAGTCCGGCCCGGGCAGGTACTTCCCGCCGTGCCAGACCAGCGGCGGCGCGTGGCGGAACGCGCAGGCCTCGATTTCGCCGATAAACAGCATGTGATCGCCCGACGGATGCAGCGCGTGATGCCGGCACTCCAGCCACGCGACCGCGCCTTCGATCAGCGGCGCACCGGCGGCGCCCAGCCGGAAGTCGACGCCGGCAAAACGGTCGGCGTGGGGGCGCGAAAACCGGCGCGCGAGGTCGACCTGGTCGCGCGCGAGCACGTTGACCGCGTAGCGCGAAGCGCTTTCGAACGCCGCCAGACTGCGCGAATGCCGCGCCAGGCTCCATATGATCAATGGCGGGTCCAGCGATACCGAATTAAATGAATTGGCGGTGAAGCCGACAAATTCGCCAGCCTTGAGCGGCGCGGCGATGATGGTCACGCCAGTGGCAAATTGCGCCATCGCGTCGCGGAATCGCCGC
>JBDTXW010000007.1:0-24552 GCA_040005975.1 Betaproteobacteria bacterium
CGCCTGGCACGGCGAAAGCTCGGTAGCCCTCCCCGGCGGTACGTTGCGGTTTGAGCGCACGCAAGGCACCGGGATTGCCGCGGCGAAATTGGAAGCGGCTCTCGTGACGCTGCGCTCGCGCTGCGGCGGCGAGCGCATGCAGCTGGCGGCAAACCGGCCGCGGCGCGCGGTAAAGAAGCTCCTCTACGATGCGCAACTGCCGATGTGGCAGCGCCAGGCGTTGCCTCTCATCTGGTGCGGCGACGAGCTCGCGGCGGTTCCCGGTATCGGCGTCGCGCTCGACTTCCAGGCGCAGGCCGACGAAGCCGCCTGGCACGTGGAGTGGCGCCCCGGATGACTTCGCCTACTTCCCGCCGCGACCAATCGAACCGCCCCGTCCTCCCCGCCGGCCGGGTCGCCGCCTGTTAGGAGGTGCGGGCGCGATTGACAAGCCGGATGACGCAAGGCTAAATGGTCCGAAGAAATATCAAAAAAACGGTCATCTACGATCCGTCTTCCATTGGAGGTCTCGATGAAATCCAGCTTTTTCCTGACGCTCGCCGCGTCAGCGCTGATGGCATTCAGCGGATTCGCCGTCGCGCAGCAGCCGGTTGTCATCAAGTTCAGCCACGTCGTCGCGGAGAAAACGCCCAAGGGACAGGGCGCCCTGAAGTTCAAGGAGCTCGCCGAGAAGATGCTCCCCGGCAAGGTCCAGGTGCAGGTCTTTCCGAGCTCGCAACTTTTTGGCGATGCCAAGGAGCTCGAGGCGCTGCTGCTGGGCGACGTGCAGATCATCGCTCCGTCGCTGTCGAAGTTCGACCGTTACACCAAGAAGCTGCAGGTATTCGACCTTCCGTTCCTGTTCGACAACGTTGCCGCAGTCGATCGGTTCCAGGAAGGCGCGACCGGCCAGAGTCTGCTCGAATCGATGACCAGCAAGGGCCTCAAAGGCCTTGCCTATTGGCACAACGGCATGAAGCAGCTTTCCACCGACAAGGACCAGCTGAAACGCCCCGAGGATGTCAAGGGACTCAAATTCCGCATCCAGGCCTCCGACGTGCTCGAAGCGCAGTTCCGCGCGCTCGGCGCGAATCCGCAGAAACTGGCATTCAGCGAGGTCTATCAGGCATTGCAGACCGGGGTGGTCGATGGCCAGGAGAACACCTGGTCCAACATCTGGTCGCAGAAATTCTACGAGGTCCAAAAGACGATCGCGGTGACCAACCATGGCGTAATCGACTACATGGTGGTCACCAATGCCAAGTGGTGGAACGGGCTGCCTGCCGACGTACGCGGCGGTCTGTCCGCCGCGATGAAAGAAGCGACCGCCTATGGCAACAAGCTGGCCAACGACCTGAACGAGCAGGATCGCAAGCACATCGCCGATGCCGGCAAGGCCAAGATCCAGGAGCTCAGCAAGGACGACATCGCGGCATGGAAAAAGACGATGGAACCGGTCTGGAACAAGTTCGAGGGGGACATCGGCAAAGACCTGATCCAGGCCGCGCAGAAATCGAACGGCTGAGGCAGATTTAGGCGTCCGGGAGGAGCGCCGTGCGGCTGGCGTGGTTCGAGACGATCGAGGAGTGGCTGATCTCGGCCCTCCTCGCCGTCATGACGATCGTGACCTTCGGGCAGGTCATCGCACGGTACATATTCAACTACAGCTTCGTCTGGGCGCTCGAGCTCGTCACCTTCCTGTTCGCAGCGCTGATTTTCCTGGGTATGGCGTACGGCGTGCGCGTCGGCGCTCATATCGGCGTCGACGCACTGGTGAAGACGCTCGGTCACCGCAATGCCCGCAGGGTGGGCGCGGTCGCCGCCCTCCTTTGTGTCGTCTACTCGGTTATCGGCCTGGTCGGCAGCTCGCTATACGTCATCAAGATGTACGAAATCGGCATCCTGGCGGAGGACCTGCCGATACAGCAATGGATTCCGCGGCTGGTGCTGCCGATCGGCTTCGCGCTGCTGCTCGTGCGTTTCGCACAGCTTTTCTACCGGATCGTGTTGGGCCGCGAGCAGGGACTGCACCTTGCCGACGAGGCGGCCGAGGCGCTTAAGCTCAGCGCGCTCGGCAAGGGCGGTCCGGACGAGGCGGAGCGGCGATGACGACCGGCGCGCTGTTCGTCCTGCTGTTCGTGTTCATGCTGCTGGGGATGCCGATCGCGATAGCGATTGGTCTCTCCTCGCTGCTGACCATCCTGTTATTCGGCCACGATTCGCTGGCCTCGCTCTCCCTCAAGCTGTTCGAGACCTCCGAGCAGTTCACGCTGCTCGCCATTCCGTTTTTCATCTTATCCGGCGCCTTCATGACAACCGGCGGCGTAGCCAAGCGAATGATCCGCTTCGCCAACGCCAGCATCGGCCACCTGCGCGGCGGGCTCGCGATGGCCTCGGTGCTTGCCTGCATGCTGTTCGCTGCGGTGTCCGGCTCGTCGCCGGCCACCGTCGTCGCCGTCGGCTCGATCGTCATCGCCGGGATGGTCAAGGCCGGCTATTCGAAGGAATTCGCCGCCGGCGTGATCTGCAATGCCGGGACGCTGGGTATCCTGATCCCACCGTCGATCGTGATGGTCGTCTACGCCGCAGCGACCGAGACCTCGGTGGGCAAGCTCTTCATGGCGGGGATTCTGCCAGGCATCGTGCTCGGGCTGATGCTGATGGGGGCGATCTATGTCCGGGCGCGGATGATCGATCTGCCGCGCCAGCCGAAGGCTCCGCTGCATGAAGTGCTGACCGCCGGCCGCGAATCGCTCTGGGGCATGTTGCTGCTGGTCATCATCCTCGGCGGCATCTACGGCGGCATCTTCACTCCGACCGAAGCCGCGGCGGTTGCCGCCGTCTATGCGTTTTTCATCGCGGTCTTTGTCTACCGCGACATTGGTATGCGGCACGTCCCGCGTGTGCTTACCGATGCCGCCAAGGTGACGGTGATGCTGATGTTCATCATCGCCAACGCACTGTTGTTCGCGCATGTGCTCACCACCGAGCGCATCCCGCAGGCGATCGCCGAGCACATCGTCGCGATGAACATGGCGCCATGGCAGTTCCTGCTCGTCGTCAACGTACTGCTGCTGATCGCCGGTAACTTCATGGAGCCGACCGGAATCATTCTTATTCTGGCGCCGATCCTGTTCCCGATCGCCACGCGTCTGGGCATCGATCCTGTTCATCTCGGCATCATCATGGTGGTCAACATGGAAATCGGCATGGTCACGCCGCCGGTCGGCCTGAACCTGTTTGTGACCGCGGGCATCACCGGCATGTCGATCATGCAGGTCGTGCGGGCGGCTCTGCCATGGCTGTCCGTGCTAATCGTCTTCCTGGTGATCGTGACCTATGTTCCCTGGCTGTCGCTGGTGCTGCCCAACTTGCTGTTCTGAAGCGCTCGCTGCGGGCAGATCCGGCCGCGGATCGGACGGCGTGCGATGACCTTGCCCCACGACGACCGCTACCAGGATCTTCGCGACGCGATCCGCGATCTGTGCGGCCACTACCCCGATGCCTATTGGCGTGAAGTCGACGCGCGGCGCGGCTATCCCGAAGCATTCGTCGACGCGCTGACCAGAGCCGGCTGGCTGGCCGCGCTGATTCCGCAGGAATACGGCGGTTCGGGCCTCGGACTCGCCGAGGCTTCGGTCATCATGGAGGAAATCAACCGCAACGGCGGCAATGCCGGCGCCTGCCACGGCCAGATGTACAACATGGGCACGCTGCTGCGGCACGGCTCGGACGAACAGAAGCGCCGCTACCTGCCGAAGATCGCCAGCGGCGAATTGCGTCTGCAGTCGATGGCCGTGACCGAGCCGACGACCGGCACCGATACGACGCAGCTTTCGACCACCGCAGTCCGACGCGCCGATCGCTACGTCGTCAACGGCCAGAAAGTCTGGATTTCGCGCGTCCAGCATTCGGACCTGATGATCCTTCTCGCGCGGACGACGCCGCTGGCGGAGGTGGGCCGACGCGCGGAAGGCATGTCGATCTTCCTGCTCGATCTGCATCAGGCGGTGGGCAAGGGGCTTACGGTGCGGCCGATCGCCAACATGGTCAACCACGAGACGAACGAGCTTTTTTTCGACGCGCTGGAGATTCCCGCCGACACGTTGATCGGTGAGGAAGGCAAGGGCTTCCGCTACATCCTCGACGGGCTAAATGCCGAGCGCACGCTGATCGCCGCCGAATGCATCGGCGACGCCTGGTGGTTCGTCAACCGCGCGAGCGCCTATGCGAACCAGCGGCGCGTATTCAACCGGCCGATCGGCAAGAATCAGGGCGTGCAGTTTCCGATCGCGGAGGCCTATATCGAAACCGAAGCGGCCAACCTGATGCGTTTCGACGCGTGCCGGCGCTTCGACGCCCGAGAGCCCTGCGGAGCGCAGGCCAACATGGCCAAATACCTGGCTGCCAAGGCCTCGTGGGAGGCCGCGAACGTCTGCCTGCAGACCCACGGCGGATTCGGCTTCGCGTGCGAATACGATGTCGAGCGCAAATTCCGCGAAACGCGCCTCTACCAGGTCGCACCGATTTCGACCAACCTGATCCTCTCCTACGTCGCCGAGCACGTCCTCGGTCTGCCGCGCTCGTTTTGACGGGAGAGCGAGCGCTGGCCGGCGCGGCGCTCGAACACATTCCCGGGTCGGCGTAAGGGCTATTCGGATGGTATAATTTTGAGTTTGCTCGCACCATCGTCGGAGCCTTTACTCATGGCGGTAGAACGGACGCTTTCGATCATCAAACCCGACGCGGTCGCCAAGAACGTCATCGGGCAGATTTACTCGCGCTTCGAGCAATCCGGGCTCAAGATAGTCGCAGCGAAGCTGGCGCGGCTGTCGCACAGCGAAGCCGAGGGCTTTTACGCGGTCCACCGCGAACGACCGTTTTTCGCCGACCTGGTCGATTTCATGGTGTCCGGCCCGGTAATGATCCAGGTGCTCGAGGGCGAGAATGCGATCGCGAAAAACCGCGAATTGATGGGCGCGACCGACCCGAAGAACGCCGCCGCGGGAACGATTCGCGCCGATTTCGCTCAATCGATCGATGCCAACGCCGTCCATGGCTCGGACGGGCCTGAAACGGCCAGCGCCGAAATCGCCTATTTCTTCCCTGCGATGAGCATCTACCCGCGATGATGCCGAACCGCCTCGTCGCCGCACGAACTGGAAAATGACCAACCTGCTCGACCTTGATCCGGCCGCGATGACGGCGTTCTTCGCCGAACGTGGTGAAAAGCCGTTTCGCGCCAAGCAGGTGCTGCGCTGGGTGCATCATCGCCTGGCCGATCGCGTCGAGGCGATGAGCGACCTCGCCAAGACGACGCGCGCGTCGCTTGCGCGCGATGCCGACATCCGCGCCTTGCCGGTCGTTCGCGACTCGACGGCGGCCGACGGCACCCGCAAGTGGCTGCTCGACGTCGGCAACGCGAACGCGATCGAAGCGGTGTACATACCCGAAACCGATCGCGGCACGCTATGCATCTCATCGCAGGCGGGCTGCGCTCTCGACTGCGCGTTCTGCTCGACCGGCAAGCAGGGCTTCAACCGCAACTTAAGCGTCGGCGAGATCATCGGGCAGTTGTGGTACGCCAACCGCGCGCTGCTCGCCGACGGCATCGCCGCACCCTGGGTCGAGCACGGCCGCCATCCGATCACCAACGTCGTGATGATGGGCATGGGCGAGCCGCTGGCCAATTTCGACAATGTGGTCGCTGCACTGCACCTGATGCTCGACGACAACGCCTACGGCCTGTCGCGTCGTCGCGTGACGCTGTCGACTTCGGGCCTGGTGCCTGCGATCGACCGCCTGCGCGACGAGTGCCCGGTGGCGCTGGCGGTCAGCCTGCACGCGCCCAACGATCCGCTGCGCGACCAGCTCGTTCCGATCAACCGCAAATATCCGCTCGCCGAGCTGCTGGCGGCGTGCCTGCGCTACATCGAAAAGGCGCCGCGCGACTTCGTGACCTTTGAATACGTGATGCTCGATCACATCAACGACGGGGTCGAGCACGCGCGCGAGCTGGTCGCGCTGGTCCGCCACGTGCCGTGCAAGTTCAACCTGATTCCGTTCAATCCGTTCCCGAACACCGAATTCACGACCAGCTCGCGCACGCGGATCCTGGCCTTCCAGCGGATTTTGCGCGAAGCCGGGCTGGTAGCGACGATACGCAAGACGCGCGGCGAGGATATCGACGCCGCCTGCGGGCAGCTGGCCGGGCAGGTACAGGACCGCACCCGCCGCACGGTGCGCAGGATCCAGCCGATAGCAGCTCATTAGAGGCTCGCCGCCATGTCCAACGCTCTTCGCTTGACCTCCGGCTTCGTGGCCGCGCTACTGATCGCGGCGTGCAGCAGCAATCCGGCAACGACGCCGCCCGAGCGGCCGACACGCGAGACGCCGCCGCCGCAGCAGATGGCGAGCGCGCACGAGCGAGCGAGGCTGCACACCGACCTCGGCAGCGGCTACTACGAGCGCGGCCAGATGGACGTCGCGATCACCGAGCTCAACACCGCAGTCGCGCTCGAACCGACTTACGCGCCGGCCTACAACATCTTCGGGCTGATCTACGCGGTGCTGGGCGAAGATCGCAAGGCCGAGCAGAATTTCGAGCGCGCACTTCAGCTCGCGCCGAACGACCCCGACGTCCATCACAACTGGGGCTGGTACCTCTGCCAGCACAAGCGGGAGCGCGAATCGCTGGCTCAGTTCGAGGCCGCAGTCAGCGATTCGCTGTACCGGACGCCGGAAATTGCATTGGTGAACGCCGGCCGCTGCGCGCAGGTGATCGGCGACATGCGCGCCGCCGAAGGCTATTTCCGGCGTGCGCTGGCCGGGCAGCCGACCAACGCGCTCGCGAATTACGGCCTCGCCCAGATCGCGTACAAGGAAGGCCGTTACGACGACGCGCGCGCGTCGATGCGGCGCGCGATGCAGACGAACAATCCGTCGCCGGAAGCGCTGCGGCTGGGCATGTGCATCGAGCGCAAGCTGGGCGACCGCCAGTCCGAGCTGTCGTACACGTCGCAATTGCGCAATCGTTATCCGGATGCGCCGGAGACGCGGGCGATCGTCGAGGCTTGCGAGTGATGGTTCTCGAAGCGCATCCGGCCGGCGGCATCGGGCCCGAGGGCGATGCGGCCGCCGGTCCCGGCGCGCAGCTCCGATTCGCGCGCGAGGCGGCCGGGCTTTCGCTCGGCCAGGTCGCGCAGCAGCTCAAGCTCGCGCCGCGGCAGGTAAAGGCACTCGAGGACGAGAACTTCGGCGTGCTGCCCGGCAGGACGTTCACGCGCGGCTTTATGCGCAACTACGCGCGGCTGTTGAATCTCGACGCCGACCTGCTGGTCGCAAACCTGCCCGACGCAGCGCATGCGCCGTCGCTCGAGTCCCCGACGCTGCACTCGACCGGCATGACAATGGCCGAGCTCCCCACCGCGCACGCGCGTGCGTCAAGCTTCGGCCGATGGCTGATCCCGCTGGTGTTGATCGCCTGCATCGTCGCGGCGGCCGGATACGAGTGGTATCGCGGCAGGCCCGCGGCGCGGGCGGTGCCGCCGCGTTCTACCGAGTCGACGCCGGCGCCGAACACCTCGACCACGCCGCTGCCCAACCCTGCGGCGCCCGACGTCGCTCCGCCGGCCGCCGTTGCGCCACCGTCGCCGTCGGGCGAGCTCGCGCCGCCCGGCACGGCGCAACCGGTCAGATCGCCGCAGGCCGCCGCACCCGAAGCGGCGAACCCCGCCGTCGATGCGATGCTGGTCATCCATTACGACGGCCCATCGTGGACCGAGATTCGCGATCAGCGCGGACAGACGCTGATCTCGCGCCTGGTCGACGCCGACTCCGTCGAGCCGTTCGACGGCACGCCGCCGTTTTCGATCGTGCTCGGCAACGCGCGGGCGGTGAGTCTCGTCTATCGCGGCCAGCCGGTCGATCTGGCTCCGTATACCCGGCTCAACGTCGCCCGGCTCGTCCTCCGCTAGGCGATGCCGTCCAGACCGATAGGGCTTCCATGACCGCACTCAATCTTCCGCCGATCATCCGTCACCGAACGCGCACGGCACTAGTCGGCGGGATCGCGATCGGCGGCGGCGCGCCGATCGTCGTGCAGTCGATGACCAACACCGACACCGCCGACGTCGCCGCGACCGTCGCCCAGGTCAAGGCGCTTGCCGACGCAGGCTCCGAGCTGGTCCGCGTGACGGTCAACACCGCCGAAGCAGCCGCCGCCGTTGCGCCGATCCGCGAGCGTCTCGATGCAATGCGCTGCACGGTGCCGCTGATCGGCGATTTCCACTTCAACGGTCACAAGCTGCTGACCAATCATCCCGATTGTGCGCGCGCGCTCGCCAAGTACCGCATCAATCCGGGTAACGTCGGCAAGGGCAGCAAGCATGACCCGCAATTCGCCGTGATGATCGAGAAGGCGATCGAGTTCGGGAAGCCCGTGCGCATCGGCGTCAACTGGGGCAGTCTCGATCAGGACCTGCTCGCGCGACTGATGGACGACAATGCCCGCTCGGCGAATCCGCTCGACGCCGCGCATGTGATGCGCGAGGCGCTCGTCACCTCCGCGATCGGCAGCGCGCAGCGCGCCGAGGAGATCGGTCTGCCCGGTGACCGGATACTGCTCGCGTGCAAGGTTTCCGACGTTCAGGATCTCATCGCCGTGTACACCGAGCTCGCGCGCCGTTGCGATTACCCGCTGCATCTCGGCCTGACCGAGGCCGGAATGGGTTCCAAGGGCATCGTCGCCTCGACTGCAGCCCTTGCCGTGCTGCTGCAGCAGGGTATCGGCGACACGATACGGATTTCGCTGACCCCCGAGCCGAACGGCGATCGCACGCGCGAGGTCCTTGTCGCGCAGGAGATCCTGCAGACGATGGGTCTGCGCTCGTTCGCGCCGCTGGTCACCGCATGTCCGGGCTGCGGACGCACGGCTAGTCCGTTCTTCCAGGAGCTGGCCGACAAGATCCAGAGGTATCTTCGCGCTCAGATGCCGCAGTGGCGCGCGCGCTATCCGGGCGTCGAGACGATGAGCGTCGCGGTGATGGGATGCGTCGTCAACGGGCCCGGCGAATCCAAGATGGCGAACGTCGGCATCAGCCTGCCCGGCACCGGCGAGGTTCCGGTCGCACCCGTCTATGTCGACGGCCACAAGACGGTGACGCTCAAGGGCGCCGGCATCGCCGAGGACTTCCAGCAGATCGTCTCCGACTACGTTCGTGCCACTTACGGCGGCGAACCGCCATCGGCGCATCTCAAGCCGGAAAAAAAATCGATCCAGCTCAAGGCGGTCGGATAGCCGGCATGATCGCCCAGACCAAGCCTTCGCCGGCGGCGCCGGCGCCGCCAGCCGCGGCCGCGAGCGAGCGCAAGGCCGCCGCGATCCAGGCGGTGCGCGGCATGAACGACGTGCTGCCCGACGAAGCGGCGCTATGGGAACGCTTCGAGGATGCCGTGCGCGAGGTGTTCGGCCAATACGGCTATCGAAACCTGCGCGTTCCCGTCGTCGAGGCGACGCCGCTGTTCGTGCGCGCGATCGGCGCGGTCACCGATGTCGTCGAACATGAGATGTACACGTTCGAAGACCGCCTGAACGGCGAAAGCCTGACGTTGCGGCCCGAGGCGACCGCCGGCATCGTGCGTGCGGCGATCGAGCACAACCTGACCTACGAACGGCCGCAGCGCGTCTGGACCGCCGGGCCGATGTTCCGGCACGAGCGCCCGCAAAAAGGCCGCTATCGCCAGTTTCACCAGTTCGACGTCGAAGCGCTGGGCTTCGCCGGACCCGACGTCGACGCTGAGCAGATCGTGATGCTGGCGCGGCTGTGGCGCCGGCTCGGGCTCGAGCTCGAAGGCATCAGGCTCGAAATCAATTCGATCGGCGATGCGGACGAGCGCCGCGCGCATCGCGCCGCACTAATCGCGCATTTCGAGATCCACCGCGATCTCTTCGACGACGATGCGCGGCGGCGGCTGCACGCCAATCCGCTGCGCATCCTCGATAGCAAGAACCCGGCATTGCAGCCGGCGATCGCAGCGGCGCCGCGGCTCGTCGATTCCTTGGGCAGCGCAGCGCGCGCCCATTTCGACGGCCTGCAGAAGCTGCTCACCGACCACGGTATCGCATTCACGATCAATCCGCGGCTGGTGCGCGGGCTCGATTATTACAACCGCACGGTGTTCGAGTGGGTCACCGACCGGCTGGGCGCGCAGGGCACGGTCGCAGGCGGCGGGCGCTACGATGGCCTGTTCGAGCAGCTCGGCGGCAAGCCAACGCCGGCCTGCGGCTTCGCCATCGGCAGCGAGCGCATGGTGCTGTTGCTGCAGGACGCGGGCATCTCGCCGGCGGCGTCGCTCGACGCCTATGTCGTCCACGTCGGGGACGAGGCGGCAAGGCTCGCCCTTGCGGTTGCCGAGACGCTGCGCGACGCCGGGCTTGCCATCGTCGTCAACGCCGGCGGTGGCAGCTTCAAGACGCAAATGAAAAAAGCCGATGTCAGCGGCGCGCGTTTTGCGCTGATCGTCGGCGAGGATGAAGCGGCGGCGAATCGCGTAGCCGTGAAGCCATTGCGCTGCGCCGGCGACCAGGAAACGCTCGCCCCGGACGAGATCGCCGCGCGGCTCACGGCGCAAGCCGCGGGCGACGCGAGCTAAAGCACGCGCTCTCGTCCGCCGTTCAACGATCCGGGAAATACATCGGCTCGCGCCTCGGCGCGACTATTTTGAGCAAGGACGGAAGATGGCAGTCTACGATCTCGAAGAACAGGAAAAGATTGATGACCTCAAGGCGTGGTGGGCCCAATACGGCAAATATGTCAGCGCCGTCGTCACCGCGATCGCCATCGTCGTCATCGGCGTGCAGGGATGGCGCTGGTATCAGCGCACGCAGGCCGAGCAGGCGAGCGTCCTCTACCAGGCGGTAAGCGACGCGGTGCGCGCGCAGGACCCGACGAAGGCGAAGGATCCGGCGGCGCAGATCGTGCAGCGCTACGCCGGCACCGCGTATGCCCCGCGGGCGGCGCTGCTGTACGCGAAGCTCCTCTACGACAAGGACGACAAGGCGGGCGCGAAGCGCGAGCTGCAATGGGTGATCGACCATGCCGACGAGGACGAGCTCAAGACGATCGCGCGGTTCCGCCTCGCGCAGGCCCTGCTCGACGACAAGAATTACGACGAAGCGCTCAAGACGATCGATGTCAAGACCGACGATGCGTTCACGGCGATCTACGCCGACTTGCGTGGTGACATTCTAGCCTCTGCCGGGAAGAACGCCGAGGCTCGCGCTGCGTACCAGGTCGCCTTGGCGAAGATCGATCCCAAGTCGCCGTACCGTCCGTACGTGCAGGTCAAGCTCGATGCGCTCGGAGGCGCGCAATGATGCGCGAGGCGCGGGTCGCGCTCGCAACCGCGGCGCTGCTTCTCGGCGGCTGCCAGACGTTGCCGCCCTCCTGGACCTCGTGGCTGCCGTCGATTCCCGCGCCGTCGCTGTCCTGGCTGGGCATCGGCAAGAGCGTGGCCAAACCCGGCCCGTTGCCGGCATATGAAAGTACGGCGGTCGCGACCGTCAATTGGCAAGTGGCGCTCGGCGCCAAGGGTGGCGCGAATTTCGCACCGGCCGTGCTCCCGCAGGTTATCTACGCGTCTGCTCCCGACGGCACGATCGTCAGCGTCGATCCGGTTACCGGCCGGCAGAACTGGCGGATCAAGGCCGACAAGCCCTTGCAGGCCGGCGTCGGCGCCTCGCTTGCCGTGGTCGCGGTGGGAACCGACAAGGGTGACGTTCTGGCGTTCGATACCGGCGGCAAAGCGCTGTGGCAGGGCAAGGTCTCGAGCGAAGTCGCCGGGCCGCCGAAGGCCGCCGAAGGCAACATCCTCGTCTGGTCGATCGATGGCAGGATCTTCGCCTTTGGCGAAACCGACGGCCGCCAGAAATGGATCTACCAGCGCCTCAATCCCTCGCTGACCGTACGCCGCTTCGTCGGCGGCACCGTCACCCGCGGCGCTTTGTTTACCGGCACGGCGGGCGGCAAGCTGCTGGCGCTCGACCTCAACACCGGCAGTTTGGGCTGGGAGGCGAATGTCGCCACACCGAAGGGCGCGACCGAGCTCGAGCGCATCGCTGACGTTACGAGCCTCCCGGTGTATGACGCGCGCGAGGTCTGTGCAGTCGCGTTCCAGGGCCGGGTGGCCTGCTTCGAGCTGCAGCGCGGCACGCTGTTGTGGTCGCGCGACTTCTCGAGCCTCGCCGGCCTTACGATCGACGATGAATACCTCTATCTGACCGACGACAAAGGCGCGGTGCACGCACTCGACAAGACAACCGGAGCGTCGATCTGGAAGCAGGACAAGCTCGCCGCGCGCTTCCCCAACGGGCCGGCGCGGATCGGCGCCTACGTCGGAATCGTCGACGGCGAAGGTTATCTGCATCTGCTCGACCGGCGCACCGGCAGCTTGGTCGGTCGCGTCGCAACCGACGGCACGGCCGCGCTGTCGCAGCCGGTCAGCGCCGGCGAGGCGGTCGTGTGGCAAACCGCCGCCGGAAATCTCTTCAGCGTCAGCGCAAAATAGAGGGCAGCCGACGCCGTCCCGCTCGCCGCCCGCCCGCTTGCACTTTGCTGTCTACGCCGTGTCTTACCTGCTATCGTCCACGCGGCCGTTGCGGCCGTTGGTTCAACCATGACTAAGCCCGCCTCGTTTCATCCCGCTGTCGACCGCTGGTTTCGCAAGCACTTTGCCGCCCCGACGGAGGCGCAGGCTCGGGCGTGGCCCGAAATTCAGGCCGGCCGCAACGTCCTGGTCGCGGCTCCCACGGGCTCCGGCAAGACGCTGGCTGCCTTCCTCGCCGCGATCGACAGCCTGATCCGCGACGGTGTGAAGGCACCGCTGTCCGACGAGACGCTCGTCGTGTACGTCTCGCCGCTCAAGGCTCTCTCCAACGACATTCAGAAGAATCTCTCGCTCCCGCTTGCGGGGATCCGCGAAGAGCTCAAAGCGCTTGGCTTGCCGGACGTCGAGATTCGCACGCTCGTTCGCACCGGCGACACGCCGCAGGCCGAGCGCGCGGGGATGCGCCGGCGGCCGCCGCACATCGTCGTCACGACCCCCGAGTCCCTCTATGTGCTACTGGGCTCCGAGTCGGGCCGCAAGATGCTCTCGACGACGCGCACGGTCATCGTCGACGAAATCCATGCGCTCGCGGGCAATAAGCGCGGCAGCCATCTCGCGCTTTCGCTGGAGCGTCTTGCGGCATTGGCGGCACAAGCGCCAGCTCGCATCGGGCTGTCCGCGACACAAAAGCCCATCGAAGAGATCTCGCGCTTTCTGGTCGGCGCCGGCGAATCGAGGAAGGCAGGCAAGCGCGCCGATTGCGTCATCGTCGATGCGGGGCACATCCGGCCGCGCGATCTCGCCATCGAAGTACCGCCGTCTCCGCTCGAAGCGGTCATGTCGAACGAGGTATGGCAACAGGTCTATGCGCGGCTCGCCGAGCTTGCCCTTACGCACCGGACGACGCTCGTTTTCGTCAATACGCGGCGTATGGCCGAGCGCGCGGCGCGCCACTTGTCCGAGCGGCTCGGTGTCGAACACGTCACTGCGCACCACGGCAGCATGGCCAAGGAGCTGCGGCTCAAAGCCGAGCAGCGCTTGAAGCATGGCGAGCTCAAGGTGCTGGTCGCCACCGCTTCGCTCGAGCTCGGCATCGATATCGGCGATGTCGAACTGGTCTGCCAGCTGGGGTCGCCCCGATCGATTGCCACCTTCCTTCAGCGCGCAGGCCGCGCGAGCCACCAGGTCGGCGGCGTACCGAAGGCGCGCATTTTTCCCTTGTCGCGCGACGAGCTGGTCGAGTGCACTGCCCTGCTCGATGCGGTGCGCCGCGGCGAGCTCGACCGGCTCGCCATTCCACCCAAGCCGCTGGACGTGCTCTCCCAGCAGATCGTCGCCGAGGTCGCCGCGAAGGAGTGGACCGAGGATCAATTATTCGGGCTCGTCCGGCGCGCCTATCCCTACGCAACGCTGACGCGCGACGAGTTTATGGATGTAGTGCGCACGCTCGCCGAAGGCTTCAGCACGCGCCGGGGACATCGCGCCGCCTATGTGCATCGCGACGCGGTCAACGGCGTGCTGCGCGGCCGGCGCGGAGCGCGGCTGACCGCACTGACGTCCGGCGGTGCGATTCCCGATAACGCCGATTACAACGTCGTGCTGGAGCCCGCCGGAGAGCTCGTCGGCACCGTCAACGAGGACTTCGCGGTCGAAAGCATCGCCGGCGACATCTTCCAGCTGGGGAACCGCTCGTATCGGATTCTGCGCGTCGAAGCCGGCCGGGTGCGGGTCGACGATGCCCACGGCCAGCCGCCGACGATTCCGTTCTGGCTGGGCGAGGCGCCGGCGCGCACGGCGGAGCTCTCGCACGCGGTGTCGCGTCTGCGCGAGGAGCTTGGCGTACGATTGAATGGAGAAAACGACAAGCAGGCCGCATTCGAGCAGGTCGTGCAGGACATCGGTTTGTCGGAGCAGGCCGCGGGGCAGCTTGTCGATTATCTGGCCGCGGGCCACGCGGCGCTGGGCACGCTGCCTACGCAGAAATCCGTCGTCTTCGAGCGCTTCTTCGACGAGTCGGGCGGGATGCAGCTCGTGATTCACTCACCCTTCGGCAGCCGCATCAACCGCGCGTGGGGACTCGCGCTGCGCAAGCGCTTTTGCACCAAGTTCAATTTCGAGCTGCAGGCTGCCGCCACCGAGGATGCGATCGTATTGTCGCTGTCGACCAGCCACAGTTTCGCGCTGGAGAGCGTGGCGCTCTATTTGAACGCCAAGACGGTGCGCCCGATCCTGATCCAGGCGATGCTGGACGCACCGATGTTCGGCGCGCGCTTTCGCTGGATTGCGGGAACGTCGCTGGCGCTGCCGCGCTTTCAGGGCGGCAAGAAGGTGCCCGCGCCGCTGCAGCGGATGCGTGCCGAGGACTTGATGGCGGCGGTGTTTCCCGACCAGGTTGCATGTGGCGAGAACCTCGTCGGTGACCGTGAAGTGCCAGACCATCCGCTGGTTGCGCAGACCATCCATGACTGCCTGTACGAGGCGATGGACGTCGAAGGTCTGGAACGCCTGCTTGCGGACATCGAAACGGGCACGGTCAGCGTCATCGCTCGCGATCTGACCGGACCCTCTCCGCTGGCGCAGGAAATCCTCACCGCGCGGCCGTACGCCTACCTCGACGATGCGCCGCTGGAAGAGCGCCGTGCGCAGGCGGTGATGAGCCGGCGCTGGCTCGACGACGCCAGCGCCTCCGCTCTCGGGCGTCTCGACACTGCAGCGATCGAGCGGGTGCGTGCCGAAGCATGGCCGGAGGCGGAAAACATCGACGAGCTGCACGATGCCCTGCTCGGGCTGGGATTTCTAACCCAGGATGAGCTCGAGCGACAAGCGTCCTGGCCCGGTTTTCTGGATGCGCTCGCGGGAGAGCGCCGGGCGACCTGCCTCGTGCATCGCGCGCCCGATGGTCCGGGGCGCGTCACCACAGCGAAATCACGTACCGGTGAACGTAGGATCTGGGTCGCGGCAGAGCGGCTGCCTCAATTCTGCGCCGTGTATCCCGATTCGATCCGTGCCCCGCAGATCGACGCGCCCGCGGAATTCGCGGCGCGCGCCTGGGCCCGCGATGACGCGTTGGTCGAAATCGTAAGAAGCCGGGTGGAGAATCTCGGTCCCGTTGCGGTCAGCGCGATTGCCGAATCGATGGGATTGCCAGAGTCCGACATCGAGGGCGCGCTGGCCAGGCTCGTCGCAGAAGGCGCCGTGATGAGCGGACTGTTCAGCCCCGGCGCAGCACAGACCGAATGGTGCGACCGCGCGCTGCTCGCGCGCATCCACCGCTACACGGTCGGGCGGCTGCGGCAGGAAATCGAGCCCGTTTCCAGCAAGGATTTTCTTCGCTTCCTGTTTCGCTGGCAGCACGTCACCCCGAGTGAGCATCGGCAAGGTCCCGATGCGCTCGACGCGATCATCGCGCAGCTGCAAGGCTTCGAGGCGCCGGCGGCGGCGTGGGAGTCGGAAATTCTTCCGGCGCGCCTCGACGACTACGAGTTCACGTGGCTCGATGATTTGTGCCTTTCCGGGCGCGTGATCTGGACCCGCCTGACGCATACCGCCAATTCGGGCGCGCCGAGCGGACGCGGTCCGATCCGCACGACGCCGGTCACGCTCCTGCCGCGCCGCAGTGCCGCCGTGTGGACCCGCGCCGCGCCGCCGCCCATCGTCAAGACCGAGGAATTGAGCTCCCGCGCGCAATCGGTCGTCGGCGCGCTGCGTTCGCACGGTGCCTCGTTCTACGACGAGATCGTCCAAACGACCGGTCTCTTGCGCACGCAAGTCGAAGATGCGCTGGCCGAGCTCGTTGCCGCGGGGTTGGTTGCGTCGGACAGCTTCGCGGGTTTGCGCGCACTGCTGACACCGTCGGAGAAACGCAAGCCGCTGGGCAAGCCGCGGCGGCACCGGCGCTCGCCTTTGTTCGGTATCGAGGAAGCGGGGCGATGGGCGCTGGTCAAGCGAGCAGCGCAAGGTTCCGTATCGAAGCGCCCTTATTACGAACCCGACCAGGACATGGTCGAACACATCGTCTTGTCGCTCCTCAGGCGCTACGGCGTGGTTTTCTGGCGCCTGCTGCAACGTGAAGCCGCATGGCTGCCGGCTTGGCGCGACATCCTCCGTGTATTGCGCCGGCTGGAAGCGCGCGGCGACATTCGAGGCGGCCGCTTTGTCGCCGGCGTTTCGGGTGAGCAGTTCGCACTGCCTGAGGCGTTGAGCACGTTGCGCGAAACGCGGCGCGCGCCGGCGTCTTCGACCTTGGTGTCGGTCAGCGGCGCCGACCCGCTGAATCTGGTCGGGGTGATCGGATCTGGCGCAAGAATCCCGGCGTTGCTCAATAACCGCGTGCTCTATCGCGACGGCGTGGCGATCGCGACGCTGGTCGCGGGAGAAATTCGGTGGATAGAAAGCCTCGAGCCTGCCGAGGCGCGCGCCGCCGAAGACGCGCTGGTCAAGCGCAAAATCGCTTCACCGCTGCTTGCCTACCTGAAATAGAGGCCGGCGCCGGTATCGCCAAGCCGTTGCCCAGGCGCTGAAAAATCGCAAATACGAATATGCAAATGTCATTCGAAGACGCGAGACCCTAGTTGGCTCTGCCCACGGTTGTCCTCGTCGGTCGGCCCAACGTCGGCAAGTCGACGCTGTTCAATCGTCTGACGCAAACGCGCGCGGCGCTGGTCGCCGATTTTCCGGGACTGACGCGCGACCGGCATTTTGGACGCGGCAAGGGCGGCGATCGCCCGTACCTGGTCGTCGATACCGGGGGCTTCGAGCCGAAAGCGAAATCCGGCATCTATCACGCGATGGCGAAGCAGACGCGGCAGGCGATCGCCGAATCGGATGTCGTGATTTTCCTGGTCGATGCGCGCGAAGGGCTTGCCGCGCAGGACCGGACGATCGCCGATCTGTTGCGGCGTTCGGGCCGGCCGGTGCTGCTGGCGGTGAACAAGAGCGAAGGCCTGGCGGCAGAGCGTGCCGGCGCCGAATTCCACGAGCTCGGACTCGGCGCGCCGCTGCCGATCTCGTCCGCCCACGGCGACAACGTCAGTGACCTGGTCGAGCTTGCGCTCGCCGCGTGCCCGCCGCCCGCACCGGCCGAGCCGCACGACACCGGCGAACGGGGCGATCGACGCATCAAGGTCGCCATCGTCGGCCGGCCCAACGTCGGCAAGTCGACGCTGATCAACACGCTCCTCGGCGAGGAGCGCGTGATCGCATTCGACGAGCCCGGCACGACGCGCGACTCGCTGTATCTCGACTTCGACCGCGGCGCACGCCACTACACGCTGATCGACACCGCCGGCGTGCGCAAGCGCGGCAAGGTCATCGAAGTCGTCGAGAAATTTTCGGTGATCAAGACGCTACAGGCGATCGAGGACGCCAACGTCGTCGTGCTGCTGGTCGATGCGCAGGGCGATGTGTCCGAGCAGGACGCGCACATCGCCGGCTTCATCCTCGAGGCGGGCCGGGCGCTGGTCGTTGCAATCAACAAATGGGACGACTTGAGCACGACGGCGCGGGCAAACGTCAAGCGCGATCTGGAGCGAAAGCTCGGGTTCCTCGCCTTCGCCGCACAGCACACGATCTCGGCGCGCGACGGCAAGGGCATCGGCGCGCTGCTCAAATCGATCGACGAAGCCTACGCGGCGGCGATGTCCAAGCTGCCGACGCCCAAGCTGACGCGGGCCCTGGCGCGCGCGGTCGAGCAGCAGCAGCCGCCGCGCACGGGGATGACGCGGCCGAAACTGCGCTATGCGCACCAGGGGGGAATGAACCCGCCGCTGATCGTCATCCACGGCACCTCGCTCTCGCACGTCCCCGCGACTTACCGGCGCTATCTGGAACATTTCTTCCTCGACGTGTTCCAACTGCGTGGCACGCCCCTTAGGATACAATTCAAGACAGGCGCGAACCCGTATGCGGGCGCCGCCACGCACCGGCGGGGCCGCCGCTAGCGACCGGCGATTCGGATCGATTGATCCCCTTCGCGTCAGGTCACCGGAGTCCATGCCGCGGGCAAGGGAGTTACCAAAGCCGCGGAGCGGTAAATAAAGGTGCGGGCAAGAAGCGGCGAGCGGACATCGCGCGCAGCTTCCCACAACAAAGCGGAGCACCAATAATGAGCAATAAAGGGCAAATGCTACAAGACCCGTTCCTGAACACGCTGCGCAAAGAGCATGTCCAGGTTTCGATTTACCTCGTCAATGGCATCAAACTGCAGGGGCAGATCGAATCGTTCGATCAGTATGTCGTCCTGCTCAAGAACACGGTCACGCAAATGGTGTACAAGCATGCGATCTCGACCGTCGTTCCGGCCCGCGCGATCACGGTGCCGACGCAGGAAAACGACCGCGAAGCTTGAGCCGCGGCAGCGGACGGACGCCGGCGCGCAGCGGCATCGGCGGTCCCGGCCGCGTGACCGGCAATGCGTCCGCGACGGCCGCCGCCGCCGGCTCGCGCATGCCTGAGCGCCAGAACGGACGCGACCGGGCGCTGCTGGTCGAAATCGATCTGGGGGCGGGCGAGCCGGAGGCGCGGCTGGCCGAGCTTAAGGACCTCGCCGCATCGGCCGGCGCCGAAGTCGCCGATATCATTACCGCGCGGCGCGCCCGCCCCGATCCGGCCCTGTTCGCCGGGCGCGGCAAGATCGAGGAAATCGCCGAACGGCGCGTCGCGACCGACGCCGACCTGGTCATCTTCGACCACGCGCTTTCCGGCGCGCAACAGCGCAACCTCGAGCAAGCGCTGCAATGTCGCGTCGTCGATCGCGTGAGTCTGATCCTCGACATATTCGCGCAGCGCGCGCAAAGCGCCGAAGGCAAGCTGCAAGTCGAGCTCGCCCAGCTGCAGCACCTGTCGACGCGGCTGGTTCGCGGCTGGACCCACCTGGAGCGCCAGACCGGCGGCATCGGCCTGCGCGGCCCCGGCGAGACGCAGCTCGAGACCGACCGGCGGCTTATCGGCACGCGCGTCAAGATGCTGAAGTCGCGGCTGGCCCGTATCGCGAGCCAGCGCGAGACGCAACGCCGGGCGCGCCGGCGGGCCGCGGTCAGGAACGTCGCCCTGGTGGGCTACACGAATGCCGGCAAGTCGACCTTGTTCAATCGCCTGACCGGGGCGGCGAGCTATACGGCCGACCAGCTGTTCGCAACCCTGGATACGACGTTGCGCCGGCTCGTGCTGCAGGGCGCCGACACGATCGTGCTGTCGGATACCGTCGGGTTCGTACGCGACCTGCCGCACGACCTGATCGCCGCGTTTCGCGCGACGCTCAAAGAGGCCGTGGACGCCGATCTGCTGCTGCATGTCGTCGACAACGCCCACGCCGGACGCGACGAGCAGATCCAGGCGGTCGACGCCGTCCTGGCCGAAATCGGCGCCGACCGGGTGCCACAGATACTCGTTCGCAACAAGTGCGACGCCAGTGCCTGCCAGCCGGGCGTCGAGCGCGACGAATATGGTAAAATCCGCGCCGTCCGTCTGAGTGCGCTTACCGGCACCGGCGTGCCGGAGTTGCGCGCCGCACTGGTCGAGCGGTTCCCCCGCCCCGGGGACCGGGCGGCGGCCGCCTGAAAAGCGCCGGCGCCGTCCAACCCAATCACTCACTCTTGCCCGTAAAGCAACAAAAGCCCACGCCCCGCCATGTCACTCAACGACCCCCAGTGGGGTAAGCGCAACCGCAGCGGTCCGCCCGATCTCGAAGAGATCTGGCGCAACATCAACCGGCGGCTGAACGCGATATTCGGCCGCAAGGAAGCCGACGGCGGCGACGGCGGTCCGCCACCCAAGTCCTCGTTCCCTATCGGTGGCGCGGGCATGGTCAGCGCGTTGGTGGTCGTCATCTGGCTGGCGAGCGGCTTCTATATCGTCGACGAAGGTCGACGCGGCGTCGTCACGCGCTTCGGCAAATATACCGAGACGACGACGCCGGGTCCGCGCTGGCACCTTCCGTTTCCGATCGAGGCGGTCGAAGTCGTCGATTTCTCGCAGGTCAAAACCGTCGAGATCGGTTATCGCAACGGCAATCCCAGGAACAAGGTGGCCAAGGAGTCGCTTTTCCTGACCGACGACGAAAACATCATCGACATCCAGTTCGCGGTTCAGTACAACCTGAAGAGCGCGGCCGACTACTCGTTCAACGCGCGCAAGCCCGACGACGTCGTATCGCAGGTCGCGCAGACGGCGATGAGCGAGGTCGCCGGGCACAGCCAGATGGACTTCGCGCTCTACGAAGGGCGCGCGCAGATCGCCACCGAAACCGAGAAGCTGATGCAGGCGATGCTCGATCGCTACGGCACCGGCATCTACGTGCAGAAGGTCACGCTGCAGAACGCGCTGCCGCCGGACCAGGTCGCCGCCGCTTTCGACGACGCCGTCAAGGCGAAGCAGGATCGCGAGCGCCAGAAGAACGAGGGCCAGGCTTACGCCAATGACGTCGTGCCGCGCGCGCGCGGCCAGGCCTCGCGCCTGCTGCAGGAAGCCGACGGCTACAACGCCAGCGTCACGCAGCGCGCCGACGGCGATGCCAGCCGCTTCCGGCAGATCCTGGTCGAGTACGCGAAGGCGCCGGCCGTGACCAGGCAACGCCTGTATCTCGACATGATGCAATCGGTGCTGGGCAACTCGAGCAAGGTGCTGATCGACCAGAAAGCCGGCAACAACCTGCTCTACCTGCCGCTCGATCAGCTGCTCAAGCAGGGCGCCGCCGGTGCCGCCGTGGCCGCCGACGCCACGCGGCCGGTGCCCGCGCCACCCGAGGCCAGCGTGACGCTGGATCCGAGCCGCACGCGCGAGCTCTCACGCAACCGCGACGCGGGGGCCGGCCGATGAAAGCCATGACACCGTTGCTCGCGCTGCTGGTCGCGGCGCTGCTCGTCCTCTCGCAGTCGCTGTACACGGTCGACCAGAAGCAATACGCGATCAAGTTCCAGCTCGGCGAGTTCATCGATGCAAAGACCGAAGCCGGCCTTTACCTCAAGGTGCCGCTGCTGCAGAACGTCAAGTTCTACGACAAGCGGATCCTGCTGCTGGAGACTTCCGACCCCGACCGCGTGACGACGTCCGAAAAGACGCCGCTCAAGGCCGACTTTATCGCCTACTGGCGGATCACCGACGTGCGCAAGTACTACCAGAGCGTCACCGGCGACGAAGAGACCGCCCGGCGCCGACTGGCGCAGACGATACGCGCCAACCTTGCGGAGGAGATCAATAAACGCACGCTGCACGAAGCTATTTCCACCGAGCGCGAGAAAATCATGACGACGACGCGGCAAAAGGCCGACGCCGACGCCAAGTCGATCGGTGTCGAGGTCGTCGACGTGCGGCTGCGACGGGTCGAGCTGCCCGACGAGGTCCTCGCGCAGGTCTACCAGCGCATGGAATCGGAGCGCAAGCGCGTCGCCAACGAGCTGCGCTCGCTGGGCGCCGCCGAATCGGAGAAGATCCGCGCCGATGCCGATCGGCAGCGCGAAGTCATTCTCGCCGACGCCTACAAGCAGGCGCAGAAGACGAAGGGCGAAGGCGACGCCAAGGCATCGGCGACCTACGCCACTGCTTACGGGCAGAATCCCGAGTTCTATGCGTTCTACCGCAGCCTCGAGGCCTACAAGACGACGTTCAGGAGCAAGGGCGACGTGATCGTGCTCGATCCGAGCGCCGAGTTCTTTCAGTACCTGAAGCAGCCCGGCGGCGGCCCTCCGGGCCCGCGCGCGCCCCACAAGTAATCTCGGCGACGGAGAGATCGTGCCGGACGCATTCGTTGCGGCATGCGCGCTGGTGCTGGTGCTCGAGGGTCTGCTGCCGCTGGTGGCGCCGCGTCTGTGGCGCGATACCTTCCGTCGCATGACCGAGCTGTCCGACGGACAATTGCGCTTTATCGGCCTCACGTCACTCCTCACCGGCACAGCCGTCCTGCTGATATTCCATGCATAGCTGGATCCTTCCCGAATACATCGAGGACATCCTCCCGCCCGAAGCGGAGACGATCGAGCGGATGCGGCGCACGCTGCTCGACCATTTCCGGGATCACGGCTACCGGCTGGTGCAGCCGCCGCTGATCGAGCATCTGGATTCGCTGCTGACCGGCACCGGCCACGATCTCGAGCTGCAGACATTCAAGGTGATCGATCCCTTGTCCGGACGCCTGCTCGGCGTGCGCGCCGACATCACGCCGCAGGTCGCGCGGATCGACGCGCACCTGCTCAACGAGCCGGGAGTCACTCGTCTGTGTTACGCCGGAAGCGTGCTGCGCACGGTCGTGGCAGGCCTCGCGCAGACGCGCGAAGTGCTGCAGATCGGCGCCGAGCTCTATGGCGATCCGAAGATCGGCGCCGACCGCGAGGTTCTGATGCTGCTCCTGTCGTCGCTTGCCGCCGTCGGCGTGCGCGGCTTGCACCTCGACCTCGGCCACGTCGGCGTCTACCGGGCGCTCGCCAACGGTGCGCACATCGCAGGCAACGGCAGCGACAGCGCGCTGTTCGCGGCGCTGCGCGGCAAGGACGTGCCCGCCGTGGCCGAGATCACCGCCGCGCTGCCCGCGGCGTGGCGCGACGCGTTCGCCACGCTGCCGACGCTCTACGGACCCGCCGATGAGGTTCTCGCGGCGGCGCGAAGCCTGCTACCCGACACGCCGTCGATCGCCGGCGCGCTGTCGGCGCTGGAAACCCTCGCCCAGGCTGCGGCCCCGCAGGTCGAGGCGCTGCACATCGACCTGGCCGATTTGCGCGGCTATCACTACCAGACCGGCGCGAGCTTCTCGGTGTTTACCGAAGGCGAAGCCAATGCGATCGGCCGCGGTGAACGCTACGACGGGATAGGCAAGGCGTTCGGCCGCGCGCGGCCCGCGACCGGCTTTACGCTCGACTTGCGCCAGCTTGCCGCCTTGAGCGGCATCGCCGGCTAGACCGGGACGATTGACCAACATGGGCAGGAACGTCGTCGTCATCGGCACGCAGTGGGGCGACGAAGGCAAGGGCAAGGTCGTCGACTGGCTGACCGAGCACGCGCAGGGCGTCGTGCGGTTCCAGGGCGGCCACAACGCGGGGCACACGCTGGTCATCAGCGGCAGGAAGACGGTGCTGCGGCTGATTCCTTCCGGCATTCTGCGGCCGCAGGTCCGCGCCTATATCGGCAACGGCGTCGTGCTTTCACCGTCGGCACTGCTGCAGGAAATTGGTGAGCTGGAAGCAGCGGGCATCGAGGTGCGTTCGCGGCTGGCGATCTCGCCCGCGTGCCCGCTGGTGCTCGACTGCCACGTCGCGCTCGACCAGGCGCGCGAGGCGGCACTGGGCGAGACGCGTATCGGCACGACCGGACGCGGGATCGGACCCGCCTACGAAGACAAGATCGCGCGGCGCGCCGTGCGGCTGCAGGACCTCTTCTATCCCGACCGCTTCGCCGCGAAGCTCGCGCCGCTGATCGAGTATCACAATTTCGTGCTGACGCAGTATTTCAAGCGCGACGCGGTGCCCTACCAGCAAACGCTCGACGCCGCACTGGCTCTGGCGCCGGCGTTGCTGCCGATGGTCGGCGACGTCGCCGCATTGCTGCAAGAGGCTCGCCGCCGCGGCGACTCGCTGCTGTTCGAGGGCGCGCAGGGCGCGCTGCTCGACATCGACCACGGTACCTATCCGTACGTCACGTCGTCCAACTGTCTCGCCGGCGCGGCGGCGCCGGGCAGCGGCATCGGCCCACAGCTCCTCGACTATGTGCTGGGCATCGTCAAGGCATATACGACGCGGGTCGGCACCGGCCCGTTCCCGACCGAGCTGACCGACGAGATCGGTGCCGGACTCGCCAACCGCGGCAATGAATTCGGCTCGGTCACCGGACGGCCGCGCCGCTGCGGCTGGCTCGACGTCGCCGCGCTGAAGCGTTCGCTGCAGTTGAACGGCGTCGACGGACTGTGCATTACCAAGCTCGATGTGCTCGACGGCATGAGCTCGATCCGCATATGCACCGGCTACCGTGTCAACGGCGTGCCGC
>JBDTXW010000008.1:0-24380 GCA_040005975.1 Betaproteobacteria bacterium
TGCTGATCGGACCCCACACCTTCAATTTCGCCGAAGCGAGCGCCGGCGCGGTCGCAGCGGGCGCGGCGCAGGTCGTCGCCGATGCCGACACGCTGGTCGCGGCGGTGCGCGAGATCCTGTCGAACCCGGCGCGGCGTCAGACGATGGGCGCCGCCGCGCGCGCATTCCACGCCACGCACCAGGGCGCCACCAGCCGGCTGTGGTCGTGGCTCACGCCGCAGCTCGAAGACGCCGCGTCGGCGGCCGTCAGACGCGCAGTTCGCGGTTGATCTGCTCGACGTCGACGTCGGTCAGCGTGCCGACAGCCTGCTTGAGCTTGAGCTGGTTGATCAGGAAGTTGTAGTACGACTGCGTCAGGTTGAAGCGCGTCTGGAATACCTGCTGCTGCTGATTCAGGACATCGAGATTGGTCCGCACGCCAACCTCCAGCCCGAGCTTGTTGGAGTCGTACGAAACCTGCGCCGAGGCGAGCGCCTGCTCGAAGGCCTTGACCTGTGCGACGCCACTGGTCACGCCTGAAAACGAGGTCTGCGCGAGCAGCTGCGCATTGCGCCGCGCCGCTTCGAGATCCTGCCGCGCGCGGTCCTGGTTGGCGATCGCCTGACGCACCCGCGACTCGATCGCGCCCCCCTGGTACAGCGGCACGTTGAGCTGCACGCCGATCTGCGCCAGCCGCGAATCGAAGGCGGCCGAGGCGAACGACGACGTCGACGCGGCGCCGCCGGCGTAGCCCTGGTTGATGCTCGCGACCAGGTCGATCGTCGGGTAATGCGCGGCCTTCTGCCGATCGACTTCGAGCGTGGCGATGTCGAAGTTCGCCTGCGCGATGCGCACCTGAAGGTTCCGGCTCAGCGCCTGCTCGATCCAGGGCTCGAGCGCGTTCGGCGCCGGCAGCTGCGGGTCGAACTTGCCGTCGAAGGTCTTGAGGTCGGCGGGAAAGCGTCCGACGATGGCGCGCAGCGCCGCGAGCTTGTTGTCCAGGTCTGTGCGCGCCGCGATCTCCTGCGCGACGATCTGGTCGTACTTCGCCTGCGCATCGTTGGTATCGGTGATCGTCGCCGTGCCGACCTCGAAATTGCGCTTGGCCTGCGCCAGGTTTTCGCTGACCGCTGCCTTCTGGCTCTCGGTAAGCTCGATGTTGAAGCGCGCAAGAAGCACGTCGAAGTACGCCTGGGTGACGCGGATGACCAGGTCCTGCTGCGCCGACGACAGCACGAAGTCACTTTGTCCGACCTGTTGCTTCGCCTGCGCGAACGCAATGGAATTCTGCGGACGATACAGCGGCTGACTGGCCGAGACCGTGTAGGCGAGCTGCGGGAATCTCTCGCGGACTCTTTGCGCGGGATCGACGTGTATGTTGGCGTAATAGTCCTGCTCCGTCGCATTGGCGGCGAGGCTCACCGCCGGCAGCAGCCCGGCGCGCGCTTGCGGCACGTTTTCCTGCGTCGCCGCCCAATTGGCGCGCGCCGACGCGAGCACCGGGTCATTGGCCAGTGCGTCGCGATAGATCTGCAACAGGTCGTCGGCTGAAGCGGGAGAAAGCGCACCGCTGCAGGCAGCGGTGAGCGCGATCGCGAGCAATCTTTTCACCATCGTAGCGGTCCAGTCAGTCGGTCGAGCATGAGTCCGGACCGCGGTTCGCCGCGCGCGGCGCGGGATCCGCTTGATCCGCGAATGGGTTCAAAACACAAAGCGCGCCGGCTGCGCAGCATTGCGCAGCGGCGCAATCACCGTTTCGAAAAGGTCCTCGGTCGCGATTGCATCCGGCGCCGTCCAGCGCACGAGCCGCGCCGTCATTACCGGAGGATCGCCGACGACAGCGAACAGGCGGCCGCCGGGTTTGATCTGCTGCAACCAGGAGTCGGGCAGCACTGGCGTCGAGCCGGTCAGCACGATCGCGTCATACTGGCGATCACCCCATCCGCGTGCGCCGTCGCCGACCTCGAGGTGCGCGTTGCCGATACCGGCGCGGCTGAGCTTCGGCGCCGCTTCGGCGGAGAGTCGCATAATGATCTCCACGCTGGTCACCGCGGCGCAGCAGCGGCTGAGCAACGCCGTCAGATAACCGCTGCCGGTTCCGATCTCGAGAACGGCATCGTTGCGATCGAGCTCGAGCTCCTGCAGCACGCGCGCTTCGAGTTTCGGCGGCCACATGCGCTCGCCGTCGCCCAGCGGAATTTCCAGGTCGGCGAACGCGAGCGCGCGGTACCCGGGGGGCACGAAATCCTCGCGCCGCAGCTCGAACAGCAGGTCCAGCACGCTTTGGTCGAGCACGTCCCAAGTGCGGATCTGCTGCTCGACCATGTTGAACCGCGCTTGCTCGAAATCCATCTTCCGATTTCCGCGTTATAGCGCCGCCGTCCGGTGCATACGCGCCGGTAGCACGGGCTTCATTGTTCGAGCCGCGACGGCTGCCGCAGCTGCATTTATTATCGCACGTCAGTCACCGGCCGCCGGCACGCCGGCGGCGCGCGCGGCGTGCTTCGCTTTGCGTCGCTGCGCCAACTTGTCCAGATAGGTGTAGATGACCGGAACGACGACCAGCGTGAGCAAGGTCGACGTGATCACGCCGCCGATGATCGCGC
Source organism: Betaproteobacteria bacterium (assembly GCA_040005975.1). Lineage (GTDB taxonomy): Bacteria > Pseudomonadota > Gammaproteobacteria > Burkholderiales > Casimicrobiaceae > PALSA-1003. The sequence continues at coordinate 2,586 of JBDTXW010000008.1, forward strand.
GCCCCATCGGTGCCTGCGTTTCGCCTCCTTCGCCCAAGCCCAGCGCGAGCGGCGTCATGCCGCCGATCATCGCCGCCGTCGTCATCAGGATCGGCCGCAGTCGCACCTGCCCCGCGGTAAGCAGCGCGTCGTGCAGGCTCGCGCCGGCGCGTCGCGTGCGGTTGGCAAAATCGACCAGCAGGATGGCGTTCTTGGTCACCAGTCCCATCAGCATGATGAAGCCGATGATCGAGAACAGGTTGAGCGTCGTTCCGGTGAGCAGCAGGGCGAGAAATACGCCGATCAGCGAAAACGGCAGCGACGCCATGATTGCCAGTGGTTGCGTAAAGCTTGCGAACTGCGATGCGAGGATCAGGTAGATGAATATGATGGCGAGCCCGAGCGCCGCCAGGGCCGCCTGAAACGATTCCTGCATGTCTTTGGCCTGGCCGCCGACGTCGAAGCGGTATCCCGGCGGCAGCGTCGTCTGCTTTAGCAGGCGACTGACGTCCGAATTCACATCGCCGGACGGCCGGCCTTCGGCGTTCGCGTACAGCGCAACGCGCCGTTGCAGGTCTTGCCGCTTGATGATCTGGGGCGATGTGGTCTCGACGATTTCGGCGACCTGGCGCAACGGGACCAGGCGCGGCATGCCGTCGGCTCCGACGCGGTTGCTCATCAAATACAGATTGCCGAGGTCGGACGCAAGCTGGCGGTTGTTTTTGGGCAGCTGAACATTGACTTCGTAGTTCTGTCCATCGGGGCCAAGCCAGTAGCTGACGGTGTCGCCCGCGAGCAAGGGGCGCACGGTCGATCCGACTTGCTGCACGGTGATGCCGAGGTCGGCCGCCGCGTCGTTGTTGAGCCGGATCGAAAGCGCCGGGTTGGCCGCCTTCTCCGAAGTCTCCATGTCGGCGATGCCGTGGATCTTGGCGACCTTCTGCGCGAATTCGTTGATCAGCACCGTGAGCGTCGCCGGATCGGGACCGAGCAGATTAACCCAGACCGCCCGGTCGAAGCCGAACGCGGGCTCGATGCCCGGAATAGGCTTGAGTGCGGCGCGAATTGCGCGCTCGATTTCCTTGTGCGTGCGCGAACGATCGGCGCGATCGGTGAGCTTGAGATTGATTCGCGCGTAATTGCGGCCATCGTCGGTGCCTACCGTCGTCATGGCCAGCATAATCTCGGGAAACGACTTGAGCACCTGTTCGACCTGGCGCACCTTGCCGTCGGTGTATTCCAGGCTCGATCCCACCGGCGTGTTGAGCCGCAGCGACAGAAATCCCTCGTCCGCTTCGGGGATGAACTCGGTGCCGACCAGCGGCACGATGAGGAAGCTCGCGAAAAAGGTCACCAGCGCGATCGCGATGACCTTGATGCGATTTTTCAGAGCCCATTCGAGGATCGTTCCGTAGGCGATGTGCAGCCACTCGATCCCGTGCTCGACGCGGTCCATGAAGCGACCGAGCCATGGCAGGCGCGCAAACCTCGAGCCCGGCGGATCGTGCCAGATCGACGACAGCATCGGATCGAGCGTAAAGCTCACGAACAGCGACACCAGTACCGCGACGGCGACGGTGAGCCCGAACTGGTAGAAGAACCGGCCGATGATCCCGCTCATGAACGCGATCGGAACGAACACGGCAACGATAGCGAAGGTGGTCGCCATGACGGCAAGACCGATCTCGTCGGTACCCTCCTTCGCTGCAGTCATATGGTTCTTGCCCAGCCCGAGGTGACGCACGATGTTCTCGCGCACGACGATCGCATCGTCGATAAGCAGGCCAATGCAAAGCGACAGCGCCATCAACGTGAGAAAGTTGAGCGTGAAGCCGAAGGCATAGAGGGCGACGAAGGTCGCGATCACGGCGATCGGCAGCGTGAGCCCGGTGATGATCGTGCTGCGCCAGCTGTGCAGGAACAGGAAGACGATCAGAACGGTCAGCGCCGCGCCTTCAAGGATCGTTTGCTTGACACGATTGACGCTGCGTTCGACTGACTCCGCGGTCGAATTCACCACGCGCAGCTCCACCTCGGCGGGCAGGCGCGTCTTGAGCAACGCGACGGCAGCGGTGACGCCCTGCCCGGTCTCGACGATGTTGGCGTCCTGCGCCTTCTGCAGGTCGAGCGTGATCGCGGTTCGGCCGTTGATGCGGGCGATCGACTCCTCTTCCTTTTCGCCATCGATGACGTCCGCGACCTGGGACAGGTAGACTGGCGCTCCCCCCTGCTGCGCGACGATGATGCGCCCGAATTGCGCCGGCTCCTTGATCTTGCCTTCGACGCGAACGATCGCGTCGGTCTGGCCCCGTGTTATCCGGCCTGCCGGAACGTCCTGGTTCGCGGCGCGGATGGCGCTGACGACCTGGTCGATCGAAAGTCCCACTGCGGTCAGGGCGTTGGGCTTGATCTGCACCAGGATCTGCCGCGTCACCCGGCCGTTGACGTCGATCCGCGCGACGCCGGGGACGTTCTCCAGGCCCTTGATGATCGTCTGATCGGTGAGCGAGGTAAGCTCGCGCAAGTCCAGCGTCGGCGACATCACGGCCAGAGACACGGCCGGCTGCTGGTTCTCCATGTCGGCGCGAATGACCAGCGGATCCTTGACGTCGCGGGGAAAGGTGGGCCGCACCTGGGCGATCTTGTCTCGCACATCCTGCATCGCCTTCAGCATCTCGGTCGACATGCGGAATTCGGCGAAGACCTCGCTCCTGCCTTCGCGCGAATTCGAGCGGATCAGCGAGACGCCCGACACGGTGTTGATCGCGTATTCCAGCGGCTTGGTGACGTCGGATTCAACGACTTCGGGCGACGCGCCGGGGTACAGCGTCTGTACCAGAACGAACGGAAGGCTCACATCGGGCATCTGCTCGACCCGAAGGCGGTTGTAGGCGAACAGCCCGAGCACGGCGATGCCGACCATGACCATTGTCGCGAACACCGGATTCTTGATCGATACGTGCGTGATCCACATGACGGTTCCTAAGTCGCGTTCGCCCAGCGAACGGATCAGCCGGCGCCGGCCGGCTTGGTGGCGGCCGGCGTCTTTACGATCGCCGGCGCACCGTCCTTGAGATTGTCGAATCGCGCCGCGAGCACGGGCAGGTCCGCCGCCAGCGCCGTCTTGATCTCTGTCCTCCCCGTGGCATCATCGCGGCTGCCGACGACTACGTTGCGGCGCGCGAGCTTGCCGTTCGCGATCGTCCACACAAACATTTGCCCCGCCTCGGTGCGAACCGCGATCGTCGGAAGCGTCGGCACCGCGGCGCCCGCGGAGAGCTTGATCCGTCCGGTCGCAAACATCCCGCCGCGCAACACCGCGTCCGGATTCGGTATCTGCACGAACACCAGGATCGCCCGCGTTCCGGACTCGGTCATCGGATTGATGCGCTCGATCGTCCCCGTGAAGCGGCGTTCGCCGAAGCCGTCGATCGAAAGCTCGACCGGCATCCCGAGCGCCAGCGCCGGAATGTCGTTGGCTGGCACCATCGCCTGAAGTTCCATGCGGGCCAGGTCGACAACGGTGAACAGGGGCGAATCGAAATTGACCTTTTCACCCGGCTGGACGTGACGCTTGGCAACGGTGCCCGATAGTGTCGTGACGACGATCGCGTCGCGCATCGCATTGCGCGCAAGCTGAACCTGCGCTTCATTGGACTTGAGCGATCCCTGGCTGACGGACAGGTTGCTCTCGGCGCTGTCGAACGCCGTCTGAGAAATGAAATTTTGCTTGAGCAGCGCCAGGTTCTGGGTCCGCGTCTTTTCTGCCAGCGCGAGCTGAGCGCGCCCGGACTCGAGCGCGCCGGTCCGGTCGGAGAGCTTCGCTTCGAGGTCCGAGGTATCGAAGCGCGCGACCACCTGCCCAGCCTTGACCGACTCCCCTTCGCGAACCGAGACCTCGCGAATCTCGCCGGAGACTTTCGCCTTGATCGTGGCCTGGTTGACCGGCTGCAGTGTTCCCGAGACCGGCAGCCAGCGGGAAAGTGCGCGCGACTCGATGACCGAGACGTCCGCGGCGGTGAATTCCAGCGTCGCCGCCGGTCCCTCCGCCGCCGACGCGGCGGCGCGCTTGTTCACGCGCACGGCACCCGCCGCGGCGAGTCCGCCAATCACTGCGATCGCAACCAGGGCGCCGATCGCGCGGCGCCGGGTCAACCAGCGTGCCATAAGCAGTACTCTCCCCTTGCATCCGGACCGGCCGGAAGCTCCGGCCGCCTCCGTCCTGCCCGTTGGATGCGGCGGGCGGCACGGCGGGATTCAAAATTTGGGCGAGTCTAGGCTACCGCGGGCGGGCAACACAAGCCAAAGCCGACGAAACGCCCGAACGGGGCGAGCAATTGCCGCAAGCGGCGATAAAGTGCATCCGGCCCGCCGCGCGGGGAGGTTCCCGACGCGGTAACGCGATTGACAGCATGCGCCTGGCCGACGATAATTTCGCGCTCCCCGCTTTTCCGATCACCCCGTTAGTGGAGGACTTCATGAGATTCAATCGCACGCTCGGCCTGACGCTCGTCGCCGCGGCGTTGATGAACGTTTACGGCTGCGGCAAGGAAGAACCGAAGAAGACCGCTGACGCTACCGCTCCGGCCGCTGCGCCGGCCGCGCCTGAGGCCGTCGTCAAGATCGGCCACGTGGGGCCGACGACCGGGCCGCAGGCACATTTGGGCAAGGACAACGAAAACGGCGCCCGGATGGCGATCGACGATGCCAACGCCAAGGGCATCATGATCGACGGCAAGAAGGTCAAGTTCGAGCTCGTTGCAGAAGACGACCAGGCAGATCCGAAGCAGGGTGTGATCGTGGCGCAGAAGCTCGTCGACACCAAGGTCGCCGGCGTCGTCGGTCACCTGAACTCAGGCACGACGATACCCGCCTCCAAGCTTTACAGCGATGCCGGCATTCCGGAGATCTCGCCGTCGGCAACCAACCCGAAGTACACGCTGCAGGGCTTCAAGACGGCATTCCGCGTGATGGCCAACGACGTGCAGCAGGGCAGCGTCATCGGCAAGGAAGCGGTGTCGACGCTGGGCGCGAAGAAGATCGCGATCATCGACGACAAGACCGCCTACGGCTCGGGCCTCGCCGAAGAGACCGAGAAAGCGGCCAAGGCCGCCGGTGCGACGATCGTCGCGCACGAATTCACCAACGACAAGGCGACCGATTTCAAGGCGATCCTGACCAAGATCAAGGCAAAGAGTCCCGACCTGATCATGTACGGCGGCATGGACGCGCAGGGCGGCCCGATGGTCAAGCAGATGAAGGAGCTCGGCATCAAGGCCAAGTTCATCGCCGGCGACGGCGTGTGCTCGGCGGAGTGGCCGAAGCTTGCCGGTGGCGCGGCCGAAGGGCAGTACTGCACGCAGGCCGGCGTTCCGCCGGAAAAGATGGCCAACGCCAAGGACTTCGTGACGCGCTTCACCGCCAAGTACGGCCCGATCCAGGTCTATGCCCCGTATTCCTACGACGCGGCCATGACGCTGATCGCCGCGATGCAGAAGGCGAACTCGACCGACCCGGCGAAGTATCTGCCTGAACTGGCGAAGATCTCGTACGACGGCATCACAGCAAAAGTCGAATTCGACGAGCATGGCGACACCAAGAACGGCGCGATCACGCTCTACACCGTCAAGGACGGCGCGCTGGTACCGATGGCGATGAATGTCGGCGGCAAGACCGAGAAGCTGGCGGCCGCGCCCGCAGCGGCGGCACCTGCACCGGCGCCCAAGGACGCGATGAAGACTGAAGCACCGGCGAAGAAATAGGACGGCCCGGCTTTAGTCCGCGCGTTTGTGCAAGACCGAAACGGCGCCCTCCGGGGCGCCGTTTCAATTTCCCCCGTCCCCTTGGCCCGGGCCGCGGGGGGATTGCCGTCGCGTTGGCCACAGCGGAGAATCGGCCATGCGCGGGGGCCGCCGCCGCGATGGGAGGCTCTTTCGTGGAAACGTTCCTGCAGCAGATCATCAACGGTCTCACGCTCGGAAGCGTCTATGCGCTGGTCGCGCTCGGGTACACGATGGTCTACGGCATCATCGGCCTGATCAATTTCGCACACGGTGAAGTGGTGATGATAGGCGCGATGGTCGCGCTGTCGGTCATCACCGGCCTGATCGGTTCGCACGCTTCGCTGCCGGCGGTCGTGATCATTCTCGCCGGGCTCTTCGTCGCCATCCTCGTCTGCGTGGGAATCGCGTACAGCATGGAAAAGATCGCCTACCGGCCGTTACGGCGTGCGCCGCGGCTGGCGCCGCTGATCACCGCCATCGGCATGTCGATCGTGCTGCAAAACGTCGCGCTGATGGTCTGGGGCCGCAACTATCGCACCTTTCCCACGGTGATCCAGCCGACGCCGCACTTTATCTTCGGCGCCGCGATGACCGACCTGCAGATGCTGATCGTCGTCCTGGCGGCGCTGCTGATGGGCGGTCTCGTGCTAATCGTGCAGCGCACGCGGCTGGGCATGGCGATGCGTGCGACCGCACAGAACCCGCAGGTCGCCGGCCTGATGGGCATCGACATCAACGTCATCATCTCGGCGGCGTTCGTCATCGGCGCGGCGCTGGCTGCCGTCGCCGGGCTGATGGTGATGGCCTACTACGGCATCGCCCACTACTACATGGGCTTCCTGCTCGGCCTGAAGGCGTTCACAGCCGCCGTGCTGGGCGGAATCGGCAACCTGGCCGGAGCGATGCTCGGCGGCATCCTGCTCGGCATCATCGAGGCGCTGGGTGCCGGGTATATCGGCGACGTAACGAACGTGTGCGGCTTGTCATCGCTGAGCGATACGCTGCAGCAGAAATGTGCCGCCAGCGACGGCCAGCTGAGCCTCTTCGGCAGCAACTACCAGGACGTGTTCGCGTTCTTCGTGCTGATCCTGGTGCTCATCTTCCGCCCATCCGGGCTGCTGGGCGAGCGAGTCGCCGATCGCGCATGAAGCCGGTGGTGCGAAGCGGGGCCCGCGCATGAGTGCCGCCGGGCCAGGGCGCGGGCGCGCTCCCTCCGGGGATGGCGCCGCCGCGAGCGTCGGGTTTCCCCGATGAGCGGCGGGACCCGCGCGGACATTCCTTTGCGGGTCTGGGCCGGCGTGGCCCTGGTCGCGATCGCGCTGGGGGTGCTGCCGTTTGTCGCCGCGCTCGCCGGCCAGGCCTGGGTGCGCATCCTCAACTTCGCGATGGTCTACACGATGCTCGCGCTCGGGCTCAACATCGTCGTCGGCTTCGCCGGACTCCTCGACCTGGGCTATATCGCCTTCTACGCCGTCGGCGCCTATACATATGCCCTGCTGGCATCGCCGCAGTTCGGGATACACCTGCCATTCTGGGTGATCCTGCCGATCGGCGCAGCGATCGCCTGCCTCTTCGGCGTGCTGCTCGGCGCCCCGACACTGAAGCTGCGCGGCGACTACCTGGCGATTGTGACGCTCGGCTTCGGCGAGATCATCCGCATCTTTCTCAACAACCTGAATTCGCCGATCAACATCACCAATGGGCCGCAGGGGATCAACCTGATCGATCCGTTCCGCATCGACGGGCTTTCGTTCGCCAGCACCGAATCGCTGCTCGGCATCACGTTCAGCGGCCCGCAAAAGTACTACTACATGCTTCTGCTGCTGACGATCGGCGTCATTGTCGTCAACCTCCGCCTGCAGAATTCACGGCTGGGCCGCGCCTGGGAGGCGATACGCGAAGACGAGATCGCCGCGAAGGCGATGGGCATCAATACCCGCAACGTCAAGCTGCTCGCCTTCGCGATGGGCGCATCGTTCGGCGGGGTCGCCGGTGCGGTCTTTTCGGCGACACAGCAATTCATCAGCCCGGAGAGCTTCGGGCTGTTCGAGTCGATCATCGTCCTCGCGATGGTGGTTCTCGGCGGCATGGGCAACATCCCCGGCGTAGTCCTCGGCGCGGTCCTGCTGACTCTGTTGCCCGAAGTGCTGCGCTACACGATGGAGCCGTTGCAGCAGGGACTCTTCGGCCGCGTGCTGATCGACGCCGAGACGATCCGCCTGCTGGTATTCGGCATCGCGCTGGTCGCGATCATGCTTTTCCGGCCGGCGGGATTGTGGCCGTCCGCGGTACGCAAGCGCGAGCTCGAAGTCGCGAAGGCGGCCGAATGAACGAACGAACGCTGCTTTCCGCCGAGGATATCGGCAAGCGCTTCGGCGGCGTGCAGGCGCTGGCGGACGTGAGCTTCACCATCCGGTACGGCGAAATCTACGGCCTGATCGGCCCGAACGGCGCCGGCAAGACTTCGCTGTTCAACGTGCTGACCGGGATTTATGTTCCCGACGGCGGCAGCTTCATGTTTGACGGTGCGCCGTTGAACCGGCTGAAGCCGAACGAAGTCGCCGAGCGGGGGATCGCGCGCACTTTCCAGAACATCCGCCTGTTCCAAAACCTGTCGGCCCTCGAGAACGTGATGATAGGCCGGCACGTGCGCACCCACGCCGGCGTGTTCGGCGCGATTTTCCGCGACCGCACGACCTTGGCCGAGGAAGCCGCGATCGCCACCCGCTCTTACCAGTTGCTCGATTATGTCGGCGTCGCGACGCACGCGAACGACCTGGCCAAGCATCTGGCGTATGGCGACCAGCGCCGGCTGGAGATTGCGCGCGCGCTGGCGACCGAGCCGAAGCTCCTTGCGCTCGACGAGCCCGCCGCCGGGATGAACGCAACCGAGACGCGGGCGCTCAAGGGCCTACTGGAGAACATCCGGCGCGACGGCACGACGATCCTTCTGATCGAGCACGATATGAAGCTGGTGATGAGCGTCTGCGACCGCGTGCTGGTCCTCGACTACGGACGCAAGATCGCCGAGGGCAGCGCAGCCGACGTACAGAACGATCCAAAGGTGATCGCCGCGTACCTGGGCGGCGAAGTCTCGCTGCACGTCAAGGACGCCCGCTGATGGCTGCGGCGGCGCTCCTCGAGCTCAACAAGCTGGAGGTCGCCTACGGCGGCATTCATGCCGTCAAGGGCATCGACCTGATCGTGAACCAGGGCGAGCTCGTCTGCCTGATCGGCGCCAACGGCGCGGGCAAGACGACCACGCTCAAGGGCATCACCGGCTTGCAGCCGATCAAGGCGGGAAAGATCGTCTACGACGGCAGCGATATCACCGGCAAACCGGCGTTTGAGCTGGTACGCAAGGGCCTGTCGATGGTGCCCGAGGGCCGCGGTGTGTTCGGCGCCCTGACGATCGAGGAGAATCTCGCGATGGGCGCGTACAGCCGCCGCGATCGCAACGCCATCAGGCAGGACGTCGAACGGGTATTCGCGCTGTTTCCGCGGCTCAAGGAGCGGCGCAGGCAAACGGCCGGCACGCTGTCCGGCGGCGAGCAGCAGATGCTTGCGATGGGACGCGCGATCATGTCGCGGCCAAAGCTCCTGCTGCTCGACGAGCCCTCGATGGGACTTGCGCCGCTGATGGTGCAGAAGGTCTTCGAGACGGTGCTCGCGATCTCCGGCGAAGGCGTGACGATCCTGCTGATCGAGCAGAACGCCAAGCTGGCGCTGGAAGTGAGCAATCGCGGCTATGTGATGGAAAGCGGTACGATCACGCTGTCCGGCGATGCCCGGCATCTGCTGTCGGATCCCAAGGTGCGCGAAGCCTACCTGGGCGAGGCGGCCTGACTTTCGGTGCTCACAGCGTCGCGACGATCTCGAACGCGCCGGACGCCGCGATCGCCTCCTCGACTTCGATCGACGAGACTCGGGCAGCGGGAGGCCCAAACCGCGCCCACGCGACCATCGCCTCGACCGCCGGCACGGGACCGCTGATGAGCGCCTCGACGCGGCCGTCGCGGCGATTGCGCACCCATCCCGCGAGGCCGCGCACGCGCGCTTCGTCCGCAAACGCGTAGCGAAATCCGACCCCCTGCACCTGGCCTGCGATGACCAGGCGGCGTGCGATGGGGGGAGCGCTCATCTCTGCGGCGGCGCGCCGCTTCCGCGTGCGAGCAGCAGCAAGCCCAGCATCGTCTTGGCGTCGGTGACCTCGCCACGGTCGAGCCAGCCGAGCGCATCATCGAGACTCGCGGCAAAAGTCTCGACGAACTCACCGGAATCGAGACGCGCGCCGACGTAGGCGAGTTCATCCGCGGTATAGATCGCGATGTGCTCGGTCGAATACGTTATCAGCGGATGCATCGTCGCGACATACGCCCAGCGCGCAGCCGTGTAGCCGGTCTCTTCGACCAGCTCGCGCTTCGCCGTCGCCAGCGGATCTTCGCCGGCGTCGATCTTGCCGGCGGGGAACTCGATGAACACGCGCTGATGCGGGTAGCGGAATTGCCGCTCGAACAGGAGCTTGCCGTCGGGCAGTCGCGGCATGATCATCACCGCACCCGGGTGGACGATGTATTCCCGCGTCGCCTCGCTGCCGTCGGGCAGGCGCACGGTGTCGCGCTTGACGTGCAGCAGGCGACCGCGGAAGACGTCCTCGGAATCGAGACCTATCTCGCGCAGGCCCGAATGCTCGGGATCGCGGCTCATCGTGTCGACTCACCGAGCCAGTCGCGCGCGATCAGGAATTCGGAGTACAGCCTCGCCTCGGCGCTGCCCGGCTCGGGTTGCCAGTCATAGCGCCAGCTAACCACCGGTGGCAGCGACATCAGGATCGCCTCGGTGCGGCCATTCGACTGCAGCCCGAACAGTGTCCCGCGGTCGTAGACGAGATTGAACTCGACGTAGCGGCCGCGGCGATAGGTCTGGAATTCGCGCTCGCGCTCGCCGTACGGCAAGTCCTTGCGGCGCAGCAGGATCGGCTCGTAGGCGCCGAGAAAACCATCGCCGACGCTGCGGCAGAGCGCGAAGCAACGCGTGAAGTCCGGCTCGTTCAGGTCGTCGAAAAAAATCCCACCGACGCCGCGCGGCTCGTTGCGATGCCTGAGCAGGAAGTATTCGTCGCACCAGCGCTTGAAGCGCCGGTAGCAGTCGCCGCCGAACGGCGCCAGCGCGTCGCGGCAGCAACGGTGGAAATGTACGGCGTCCTCTTCGTAGCCGTAGTAGGGAGTCAGGTCCATGCCGCCGCCGAACCACCAAAGCGCATCGGCCCCCGCTTTTTTCGCAACGAACAGGCGCAGGTTCATGTGCACGGTCGGCGCATGGGGGTTGGCCGGATGCAGCACCAGCGAGATACCCACCACCTCGAAAGCGCGGCCGGCGAGCTGCGGTCGGGCGGCGCTCGCCGACGGGGGCAGGCGCTCGCCAATGACGCGCGAGAAGTTGACGCCGGCGCGCTCGAATACGCGGCCTCGTTCGATGATCCGGCTGACGCCGCCCCCGCCCTCAGGACGCTCCCAGGCGTCGCGGCCGAACGGCGTGCCGTCGATCGCCTCCAGCCGGGCGACGATGCGCTCCTGCAGGCCGGTAAAGTAATCGGCGGCGCGCTCGATGTCCATCGTGGTGCTCGCCGGCACGTCGCGCCGCCCTAGGCGCGGCGTGCCGCCAGCGCGCGGTGACCGATGTCGGTGCGATACTGCATGCCATCGAAATGGATGCCGGCGACGGCGGCGTAGGCATTGCGCTGGGCGTGACGAACGGTGTCCCCCAACGCGGTCACGCAAAGCACGCGGCCGCCGTTGGTCACCACCTTGCCGTCGGCCACGGACGTGCCGGCATGGAAGACCTTGCATTCGTCGCTTGCCGCGTCGAGACCGGAGATCGCGTCGCCACGGCGAGGATCGTCAGGGTACCCTGCGGCGGCAAGGACGACCCCGAGTGCGACCCTCCGGTCCCATTCGGCGTCGATCCGGTCGAGCGTGCCGTTGATGCCATGCTCGAGCAGATCGAGCAGATCCGACTTCAACCGCATCAAGATCGGCTGCGTTTCCGGATCGCCCAGCCGGCAGTTGAACTCGAGAGTCGACGGATTGCCTGCAGCGTCGATCATCACGCCCGCATAAAGGAACCCGGTATACGGTATGCCGTCGGCGGCCATCCCGTTGACGGCGGGCAGAATGATTTCGCGCATGATCCGTGCATGCAACTCCGGTGTCACCACCGGCGCCGGCGAGTACGCGCCCATGCCTCCGGTGTTCGGGCCGCGGTCGCCGTCCTGCAGTCGCTTGTGGTCCTGCGACGAGGCCAGCGCCAGAACCTGCCTGCCGTCGGCCATGACGATAAAACTTGCTTCCTCGCCATCGAGGAAATCCTCGATGACGACGCGCGCCCCAGCCGCGGCGTGCTGGACCGCGATGCGATGATCGACCAGCATCGCATCGATCGCCGCATGCGCCTCGGCGGCGGTTGCGGCGACGACGACGCCTTTGCCCGCCGCCAGCCCGTCCGCCTTGACGACGATCGGCGCGCCGTGGGCGTCGATATAGGCGTGGGCTTCCGCTGCCTCGGCGAACGTGCGGTGCCGCGCGGTCGGAATGCGGTGCCTGACCATGAACGCCTTGGCGAATTCTTTCGAGCTTTCCAGCTGCGCGGCGGCCTGCGTGGGCCCGAATATCTTAAGCCCCGCGGCACGGAAGGCATCGACGATGCCTGCGGCGAGCGGTGCCTCGGGTCCGACGACCGACAGTGCGACGCGCTCGCGTCGCGCGAACTCGACCAGCTCGGGGATTGCCTGCTGTGCGACATTGACGACGCCGGGTTCGCGGGCGGTGCCGGCATTACCCGGCGCGACGAAAACCTGCGAGACCCGCTGCGACTGCGCGATCTTCCAGGCCAGCGCGTGTTCGCGGCCGCCGCCGCCGATGACCAGCAGCTTCATCGCACCGGGCGCGGCGGCGCGGCGGCGACGATGCGCAGGCGTGCGTTCGGGCGGCTAGTGGCGGAAATGGCGAATGCCGGTGAAAACCATGGCGATGCCGCGCTCGTCGGCCGCGGCGATCACGTCGGCATCGCGCATGCTGCCGCCCGGCTGGATGACGGCGATCGCGCCGTTGTCGGCGACCACGTCCAGGCCATCGCGAAAGGGGAAGAACGCGTCCGACGCAACCACCGATCCGGCAAGCGACAGTCCGGCGCTGGCCGCCTTTAGCGCGGCGATGCGCGTCGAATCGACGCGACTCATCTGCCCGGCGCCGATCCCGAGTGTCGCGCCGCCGGCGCAATAGACGATCGCGTTGGACTTGACGAACCGGGCCACGCGCCAGGCGAACTGCAGGTCGGTGAGTTGCGCCGCCGTCGGCGCCTTCTTCGTGACGACCTTGAGCTCTACCGGCGCCAGATCGTCCACGTCCGGCGTCTGGATCAGCATGCCGCCGCCAACGCGCTTCGAATCCCAGGCGCCGCCCGGCGATGCCATCGCGAGTGCCAGCTCGAGCACCCGCACATTGGCTTTTTTGGCGTTGCGCGCGAACGCTTCCGCCGTATAGGACGGTGCGATCAGCACTTCGACGAATTGCGCGCCTACGGCGTCGGCAGTTTCGGCGTCGACCTGGCGGTTGAACGCGATGACGCCACCGAACGCCGAGGTCGGATCGGTCGCGAGCGCCTTGCGGTATGCCTCTAGCGTCGTCGCTGCGACCGCGACGCCGCAGGGGTTCGCGTGCTTGACGATGACGCAGGCGGGCTCGGTGAAGGTCTTGACGCATTCCCAGGCCGCGTCGCTGTCGGCAATGTTGTTGTACGACAGCTCCTTGCCCTGGAGCTGGCACGCCGCGGCGATCGTGCCCGCCGCAAGCGCTTCGTCGCGATAGAACGCCGCCTGCTGGTGCGGATTTTCGCCGTAGCGCAGGTCCTGCAGCTTGGTGCCCTGCCAGTTGAAGCGGTCGGGAAACGTCCGCGCCGCGCCGGCCGCGTCGCGTCCGGTCAGGTAATTGCTGATTGCGCCGTCGTAGGCGGCAGTATGGGAAAACGCTTTCTGCGCGAGGCGAAAGCGGGTCGCCGCGGCAAGGTGGCCGGCGCTGCCGTTCAATTCAGCCAGCAGCCCCGCATAGTCGCCCGGATCGACGACGACGCCGACACCGGCGTAGTTTTTCGCGGCCGCCCGGACCAGCGTCGGGCCGCCGATGTCGATGTTCTCGATCGCGTCGTCGAGCGTGCATCCCGCCTTGGCGACGGTCTCGCGAAACGGATAGAGATTGACGACGACCAGATCGATCGGAGGAATGCCGTGCGCAGCGAGCGTCGCGCCGTGCTCGGCCGAGTCGCGCCGCGCCAGGATGCCGGCATGCACTTTCGGATGCAGAGTCTTGACTCGCCCGTCGAGCATTTCCGGGAAGCCCGTGTAGGCGCCGATCTCGGTGACTTCGAGCCCGGCGCCGCCGAGCACCTTGGCGGTGCCGCCGGTGGAGAGCAGCGCGACACCGAGGGCGGCCAGTCCGCGGGCAAACTCGACCACACCGGTCTTGTCGGAAACCGACAGCAGCGCCCGGGTGATCGGCGCGCTCATCGCCCGTGCCCGACCCGCACGGTCCGCATGAGGCGCGCGCCGCACCGGAACAACGAGCCGGGCGCCCTTATCAGCACGCGCGACCGGACCCTACCGGATGTTGTACTTCGAGAGCTTCGTGCGCAGCGTATTGCGATTCAGCCCCAGCATGTCGGCCGCCTGTGTCTGGTTGCCGCCGGCGTGATGCATGACGGAAGCCAGCAGCGAGCGCTCGACGTTAGAGATCACCATCTCATAGATGCTGTGCGGCTGCTCGCCGTCTAGTTTGCGGAAATATTCTTCGAGCGATTTTTCCACGCTCCGGCAAATGTCGTTGCCGCCGTTCATGCGAATGGTTCGTTTCACGCTGCGAGGGCCTCCCCCACCCACGAAGCTTCTGTCTGCGTCTGTGCCACGTAGACCAGGCGCTCACCAAGGGCAGCCAGCCGGCCGAAATAGCGATCGACCGCGGCGACCTGCTCTGCCGAACTCTCCAGCCGGTTGATTCCGGCGCGGAATGCATCGCCACCGGCAAGCTTGCTTGTATACCAGCCGAGGTGCTTGCGCGCAATGCGCACGCCGTCGCCCTCGCCGTAGAACGCGTAATGGTCGCTGAGGTGCTCGATGATCAGCCGATGCACTTCGTCGACTCGCGGCGGCGGCAGATGCTCGCCGCTCGCGAGAAAATGGGCGATCTCGCGAAAGATCCACGGCCGCCCTTGCGCCGCCCGCCCGATCATGATCGCGTCGGCGCCGGTACAGGCGAAGACCTCGCGCGCCTTCCGCGGAGAATCGATATCGCCATTGGCGATCACCGGTATGCCGACGACCCGCTTGATGGAGCAAATCGTCTCGTACTCGACCGGACCGATGTACGCGCATTCGCGGGTCCGGCCGTGCACCGATAACGCGGCGATGCCGGCGTCCTCGGCAATGCGCGCGATGCGAAGCGCGTTCCTGTTCTGCCGGTTCCACCCGGTCCGTATCTTGAGTGTCACCGGAACCGGCACCGCGGCCACGACGGCAGCGACTATCGCGGCGACCAGCGGCTCGTCCTGCAGCAGCGCCGAGCCGGCGGCGACGTTGCACACCTTTTTTGCCGGGCAGCCCATGTTGATGTCGATGACCTGCGCGCCCCGGTCGACGTTGTAACGGGCGGCGTCGGCCATCATGGCAGGATCCGCACCGGCGATCTGCACGACGATAGGCTCGACCTCGCCGTTGTGATCGGTGCGCCGCAATGACTTCGCGGTGTTCCAAAGCTTCGGGTTCGACGCGACCATTTCGGACACCGCGAGGCCCGCACCGAGGCGCTTGCACAGCTGGCGAAACGGCCGATCGGTGACGCCCGCCATGGGCGCGACGACCAACGGAGTTGCGATGTAATGCGGACCAATCTGCACGATGGAATGATTGCGAGACGCTGCGGCGGGGAACGGATTATACCGAGTTTGTCGCGCGCAAGTCACCGTCGTTCGATAATCGTCTTGGCGCGTGCGAGACGCCGCGCCAGTCATTACCGTTCGCCGTGCGGGAACCGTTCTTGCTTGACGTCGCCCGCGCTTTTATTTCGGCTTTAGCGCACTCCGTAGAGCATCGCGTGCGTGAAGATTCGCTTCAGCGGCGGAAGCGCATCGAGCAGAGTAAGCGCCAACCCGCGCGGCCAGCGAAGCAGCGCGGCGTCGCTGCCGAACACGCCGAGCAAACCATGCGTCAACGCAATGCCGGCCCAGCGGTCGGCGAGACGACGGCGCGCATATTCGGCCAGCGCGCCGCCGGCGCCGAGCCGATCGCGCGGCGTCGCAAGCAACGCCTGCGCCAGCTCGTACGCGTCGCGCACGCCGAGGTTGAATCCCTGGCCGGCAACCGGATGCAGCGCTTGCGCGGCGTTGCCCAGGAGCACGGTGCGCGCGTCGGCGACCGTCCCGGCGAATTCGAGCGACAGCGGAAACGTGCGCCGGTCCTCGATCTTCAAGAAGCCGCCCACGCGCGCGCCGAATCGCGTCCCCAGCGCCGCGAGGAACTCGTTTTCAGGCATGGCGGCGAGCACTGCGCCCTGCGCCGGTGTCGTCGTCCATACGAGCCCGTAATGATCGCCTTCCGGCAGCAGCGCCATCGGGCCTTCGGGCGTGAAGCGCTCGTAGGCAACGCCTTCGTGCGGCTCGTTCCTCCAGAGCTTCGCGACCAGCGCGACCTGCCCGTAGTCGTGGTGATGTCGGGTACTGCCGGTGACGACATCGCCGCCGCCGTCTGCGACGGCGGCGACGCGTGCCGTCCATTCGCAGGCCGCACCCGCACATTCGCCGCGGATGCGCGCGTACGCCGGCGTCGCGTCGACGCGGGTTACGGTAACCCCATGCTGGACCGCCAGGCCGGCGCGCTCGAGTCCGGCGTCGAGCGCCGCCTGCAGCGCGCGATAGCTGACGACGTAGCCGAGTGCGGGCACGCCATGTTCGCGCGCGTCGAGACGCGCTGTCCCGAAACCACCGCGCTGCGAGACATCGATCGCAGTAATGATCGTCACCGCGCCGGGCGAGGCCGCGACTTCGCTCCAGATACCCAGGCGATCGAAAATCAGACGCGCGCCATGCGACAGCGCCAGCGAGCGATCGCCGCTTGCAAGGCTACCTCGCGCACGCGCGTCCAGGCTGACGACCTCGAGCTCGCCATCGGCAAGCGCGAGCGCTAGCGTCGCACCCACGGGGCCGGCCCCGACGATGACGACGTCGTTCAGCATCCCTTTAGGCGCCTGGTCGGAACGATCTGCTATCACGGGCCGGCAGGCGGCTCTAAACCGCCTTCAGTGCTGCATCAGGGCTTCGATGTCGGCGACGGTCTTCGGCGCGGCCGCGGTCAGGTTGTCGTTGCCCTCGGCGGTCACCAGCACGTCGTCCTCGATGCGCACACCGATGTCCCAGAACGCCTCGGGCACCTTGTCGCCCGGCCGGATATAGCATCCCGGCTCGACGGTAAGCAGCATGCCTGGCTCGAGCACGCGCGACTGGCCATTGACGCGATACAGGCCGGCGTCGTGCACGTCGAGCCCAAGCCAATGGCCGGCGCGATGCATGTAGAACTGCTTGTACGCGCCGGATTCGAGCACCGCGTCGAGCGAGCCCTCGCACAGCTTCAGATCGATCAGGCCCTGCGCCAGCACGCGCTCGGCGACCTCGTGGTAGGCATGGAACGGCCGGCCAGGCGCCACCGCGTCGATGCAGGCGAGCTGCGCCGCCAGCACGAGCTCGTAGACGTCCTTCTGAGGACCGCTGAACTTTCCGCTCACCGGAAACGTGCGCGTGACGTCGGACGCATAGCCTTCGTACTCGCAGCCGGCGTCGATCAGCAGCAAATCGCCCGTTTGCATCTGGCGGTTGTTGTCGCGGTAGTGCAGCACGCAGGCGTTCGGTCCGGAGGCGACGATCGACGGGTAGGCGACCGCCTGCGCGCCCAAGCGCAGGAACTCGTGGACCAATTCCGCCTCGACCTGGTATTCGTACCAGTCCGCCCGCGTATGCGCCATCGCGCGGCGATGCGCTTCGCAGGAAATCTCGGCCGCGCGGCGCATCAGCTTCTGCTCGCGCACGTCCTTGGTCAGACGCATCGTAGCCAGCGCGGCGCGCACGTCGACGACCACCTCCGGCGCAGCTACGCCCGTGCGCACGCGGTTGCGGACGTCGTTCAAGGTCGCGGTGATCAGCTCGTCCCACGCCGGGTAGCCGCCGATCGGCGTGAAGACGGCGGGCCGGTCGCCGCTCCAGTCAGTGAGCTTGGGTTGGAGTTCGCCGATCGAATAGGCCTCGTCGAAGCCGAAGATCTCGCGCGCTGCGTCGGGGCCGTAGCGAAAACCGTCCCAGATTTCCCGCTCGGGATTCTTGTCGCGGCACAGCAATATCTGTTTGGAGTCGCCCTCGTCGGCGCCGGCGAGCAGCACGACGACCGCTTCGGCTTCGGGAAAGCCGGAAAGGTAATAGAAGTGGCTGTCCGGTCGGTACGGATAGTGCGTGTCGGCATTGCGGATGGCCTCGGGCGCTGTCGGGATCGCCGCGATGCCGCCGCCACTCTGGCGACGCATTTCGGCGATCAGTCGCGCGCGACGCGCACGGTGATGCTGGTGATTGTGATTCATCGTCGGATTACGCTGTGACGCAGGAAGGCGCCATTATAGGCGCACCGCGAGCCGTCGCCGTCGCATGCGGTAACATCCGGATCGTGGCGCAGTCTCCATTCGCTCATTCGCCGCAGGCTGCCGATGCGCTACGCGAGGCCAAGCGTGTGCTGCGCGAGAGCGTGCTCGCCGCGCGCGACCGCATGCCGGCCGGGGCCCGTGCGGCGGCAAGCGCCGCCATCGTCACGGCGCTCGCGGGCAGGGCTGATTTCGCCGCGGCGAGGACGGTGCTGCTGACGCTACCCTTCGGCAGTGAGTGGGATTCGCTGCCGCTGCTGCTGATGGCGCTTGAGCGCGGCAAGACCGTCGTCATGCCGCGCGTCGATACGGCGACGCGCACGCTGGAACTGTGCCGGTTGACCGAGCCCGGGCGCGACGTCCTGCCGGGGTATCGCGGCATTCCGGAACCGCTGTCGCATTGCGCGCTGATCACGGCCGACGCCATCGACTGGGTGCTGGTGCCGGGCGTTGCCTTCGATGCCGCGGGATGGCGTCTCGGCTACGGCGGCGGCTATTACGACAGGCTGCTGCCTACGCTGCGAAGCGACATCTCGAGGATCGCCGGCGCGTACGACTTGCAGCTGCTCGACCGCGTACCGGCCGCGCCGCACGACGTGCCGGTACACGCGCTCGTCACCGAAACCCGGATGCTGCAGATGCCGCACTAGCTGCGCGGCGCGCGCCGGAATCGTTTTGGAAATGGTTTCCACCATGTGGTATCCTCGGGAGCGCCGCCGCCGAGCCCCTGTGGCGCGCCGCCGCTCGCCGCGCTGCAGCGATGCGATGCCATGCCGCGGCGCATACAATCGAAGCGGGATGGCGCGAGCGCAAAAGTAGATCGAAGGAGTCGGCATGGACATGAAACCGGATCTCGACCCGCAGGAAACGCGCGAATGGCTGGATGCGATCGACGGTGTCATCGAGCACGAAGGTCCGGATCGCGCCCACTTCCTGATCGAGCAGGTGATCGACAAGGCGCGGCGGTCCGGCGCCTACATGCCGTTTTCGGCTAATACCGCGTACATCAATACGATTCCGGTCGACAAGCAGGTAAGGATTCCCGGCGACCAGGCGGTCGAACATCGCATCCGGTCGTACGTGCGGTGGAATGCGATGGCGATGGTCGTGCGCGCGAACAAACACACCAATGTCGGCGGCCACATCGCGAGCTTCGCATCCGCGGCAACGCTCTACGACACCGGCTTCAATCACTTCTGGCATGCGCCCTCGGCCGACCATGGCGGCGACCTCGTGTTCGTGCAGGGACACTCGGCGCCGGGCGTGTACGCGCGCGCCCACATGCTCGGACGCTTCACCGACGAGCAGATGGACAATTTCCGCCAGGAGGTCGATGGCAAGGGCGTGTCCTCCTATCCGCATCCGTGGCTGATGCCGGACTTCTGGCAATTCCCGACGGTATCGATGGGCCTGGGCCCGCTGATGGCGATCTACCAGGCACGCTTCATGAAGTACCTGCAGGATCGCGGTCTGGCCAAGACCGAGGGCCGCAAGGTCTGGTGCTTCTGCGGCGACGGCGAAATGGACGAGCCGGAATCGATGGGCGCCATCGGCATGGCGGCACGCGAGATGCTGGACAACCTTATTTTCGTCATCAACTGCAACCTGCAGCGGCTCGACGGCCCGGTGCGCGGCAACGGCAAGATCATCCAGGAGCTCGAGGCGGAATTTCGCGGCGCCGGCTGGAACGTGATCAAGGTCATCTGGGGTTCGCGCTGGGACGCACTGCTCGCACGCGACAAGCAGGGCATCCTGATGCGCCGCATGATGGAATGCGTCGATGGCGAGTATCAGACGTTCAAGTCGAAGGACGGCGCCTATGTGCGCGAGTATTTTTTCAACACGCCCGAGCTCAAGGCGCTGGTCGCCGACTACTCGGACGAGGAAATCTGGAACCTGAACCGCGGCGGCCACGATCCGCACAAGGTCTATGCCGCGTATCGCGCGGCGGTCGACCACAAGGGACAGCCGACGGTGATTCTCGCCAAGACGATCAAGGGCTACGGCATGGGCGAGGCGGGCGAAGCGCAGAACATCACCCATCAGCAGAAAAAAATGTCGGGCCGCTCGATGCGGCATTTTCGCGATCGCTTCCAGATCCCCGTGCCCGACGACAAGCTCGACGAAGTGCCGTTCGTCAAATTTCCGCCGGGTTCGGCCGAAGCGGAGTACATGAAAGCCCGGCGCGTCGAGCTCGGCGGCTTTCTGCCGGCGCGCCGCAGGACGGCCGCGCCGCTTGCGGTGCCCGGGCTCGCCGCGCTCGATCGCTTCCTGAAGAGCACGGAAGACCGCGAGATCTCGACGACGATGGCATTCGTGCAGATACTGCAGACTCTGTTGCGCGACAAGGCTATCGGCAAGCACATCGTGCCGATCGTGCCCGACGAGTCGCGTACGTTCGGCATGGAAGGGATGTTCCGTCAGCTCGGGATATGGAACCAGCTCGGCCAGCTTTACACGCCGCAGGACGCCGACCAGCTGATGTTCTACAAGGAAAGCAAGACCGGCCAGGTGCTGCAGGAAGGCATCAACGAGCCCGGGGCGATGTGCGACTGGATGGCCGCGGCGACCAGCTATTCGACGCACGGCGTGCCGATGATCCCGTTCTACATCTTCTATTCGATGTTCGGCTTCCAGCGCGTCGGCGACCTGGCCTGGGCGGCCGGCGACATGCGCTCCCGCGGCTTTCTGCTCGGCGGGACCGCCGGAAGGACGACGCTCAACGGCGAAGGCCTGCAGCACGAGGACGGGCATTCGCACGTCTATGCGGCGACGGTCCCCAATTGCATCTCGTACGATCCGAGCTTCGGCTACGAGCTGGCCGTCATCATCCAGGACGGCCTGCGGCGGATGTATGCCGAGCAGGAGGACGTCTATTACTACCTGACAGTAATGAACGAGAATTACACGCAGCCGGCGATGCCCGAAGGCGCCGCGCCCGACATCCTCAAGGGCATGTACCTGCTCAAGGCCGGTGCCGGCCGCGCCGGCGCGAAATCCAAGGCGCCGCGCGTCCAGCTTCTCGGCTCGGGTGTGATCCTGCGCGAAGCAATCGCGGCGGCCGAGCTCCTCAAGGCGGACTGGGGCGTCGACGCCGACCTTTGGGGCTGCACCTCGTTCACCGAGCTCGCGCGCGAAGGCCATGCCGCGTCGCGCTGGAACATGCTGCATCCGACTGAGGCCCCGCGCGTGCCGCATGTCACGGCGCAGCTCGCCGATACGCAGGGTCCGGTCATCGCCGCGACCGACTATGTGCGCGCCTTCGCCGGGCAGATCCGGGAATTCGTGCCGCGCCGCTACGTGGTCCTCGG
>JBDTXW010000009.1:0-23663 GCA_040005975.1 Betaproteobacteria bacterium
GCGACGCCGGCGAAGGGCGCCGTCGTCGCAGCGATCACCTCGGCGGTGACGTTCGGCTTTCTCACGCTGCAGCGCGACGCCGGGACGGCCGCCGCGTGGCGCGTCGAAGCCTGGGATCGCGACGGCCGATTGTTGACCGGCTGCGTGCTGCGCGAGCGCAAGACGACGTGCCTGCCGGCGGAGCTGCAGTGACGCGCGCGGCGCTCGTCATCGGACTGATCGCCGCGGCCTTCGAGGCATGCGCGCAAGTCCCCGAACCGCCGCGCTTTTCCACTGCGACGGCAGGCGCAATTCCCACCGGCTGGCAGGCGGTGATGCTGTCGTCGAACAAGCAGCCGACCGAGTACACGCTGGTCGCCGACGAGGGTGTCGTCGTGTTGAAGGCGAGTGCGCGCAGTTCGGCATCGCTCCTCGCCTGGCGCACCGATTTCGATCCTCGCGCCTTTCCGCTGCTTTCGTGGCGCTGGAAAGTCACCCGGCCGATTGCCGGCGCCGATACGCGTGAGCGCCGAAGCGAGGATTCGCCCGCGCGTGTGATGATTTCGTTCTCGGGCAACGCGGCGTCGCTGCGCGCTACCGATCGCGCTGCCGGCGCGCTTGCCCAGGCGATCTCCGGCCATGCGCTGCCGTATGCGGTTCTGATGTATGTCTGGGGCGCCAAAGTTCCTCCGGAGTCGACCACGGTCAGCGCGCTCACTTCGCGCATCCGCATGATCGCCGTCGCCAGCGACGAGGAAGGGATCGGGCGCTGGCAGAGTTACCGCCGCAACCTTGCCGAAGATTTCCGTCGCGTGTTCGGCGAGGAGCCCGGCCGCGTCACGGCGATCGAACTGATGACCGACACCGACAATACCGGTGGCGTCGCCGAGACTTTCTACGGCGACCTCGCCATTGCGCCAACGCCTTAGTCAGGAATCGATCAGCGCTTCGGATCCGCCGCAACCAGGATGCTGCAGCGCACGCGCTCGATCAGGATCGCGTCGACCGAGCCGCGCCACCAGCGCAGGGCAAACGACTTGCTGCGCGGATGACCGAGAATCAGGAGGTCGACGCCAAGTTCGGCGACCAGCTTGGTCAGCACGTCGACCGGTTCGCCGACGACCAGGTGATCGATGACGTTGAGCCCCTTGGAGGCGAGGAGATCGTGCGCCGCCTTGAGGTCCGCCTCCATGTGCTCGCGCTCGTCGGCAAGCGCGACTTCGGGCACGTACTCGCCGGCCAGCAGATACGCCGAAGGGTAATGGACGACTGCGGCGAGATGCACTTCGACCGAGCGGTCGGGCGCGATCCGCACGACTTCGTCGAGCGCCAGGCGCGACTCCGGCGCGCCGTTGTAGGCGACGAGAATCCTGCGGTACATGGCGGCCTCCTCAGCAGGGCGGGTTAGTTGTTGTCGGGCCGATGCCTGCGGATCGACCAGGCGGCCGCCGTCGCGGCCACAAACGCAATCGTAACCACCCAGAAGCATTCTTGAAAGGCCGTTACCGTACCGGCGGTGCCGTGGACACCCAGACGCCATTCGAGCAGCACCGCCAGCAGGTTCACGCCGATCGCGCCGCCGAGCTGACGGACGAAATTGACCGATGAGGCGGCATAGGCGATGTAGCGCTCGTCGAGCGCCTGCACTGCGGCGACGCTGAGCGCCGGAATGATCATGCCCAGCCCGACGCGGCCGATCAGGAGCCAGATGCCCAGGACGGCGAAACCGGTGTTGCGGCCGGCAAAGGCGAGCAACAGGCTTGACAGGGCGAACAGCGCGAGCCCGACGATGACGATCCGCCGTGGCTCGATGCGATCGGTCCAGCGGCCCGCGAGCGCGATCGTCACCGCGAGACCGAGACCCGGAATGATCAGCAGGGCGCCCGCGCGCGAAGGCGAGTAGCCGGCGACATCCTGGACGAATACGGGGATCAGGTAGGTCGTGCCGAACAGCCCCAGACCATAGGCCAGAGCTACCAGCGCCGCGGCGCGGAAACCGCCGTCGGCGAAAAGTGGCAAAGCGAGGAGCGGCGCGCGGGCGCGAAATTCCCACGCGATAAAGGCGGTTAGCAACACCAGGGTCGAGACGGCGATGCCGGCCAGCGGGATCGACGTCCAGCCGGCGCGATGGCCGACTACC
This sequence comes from Betaproteobacteria bacterium, assembly GCA_040005975.1. Taxonomy (GTDB): domain Bacteria; phylum Pseudomonadota; class Gammaproteobacteria; order Burkholderiales; family Casimicrobiaceae; genus PALSA-1003. The sequence goes on from JBDTXW010000009.1 coordinate 2,120, forward strand.
GGCACATTGAGCAGCAGGGCGAGCGTGGCTGCCAGCAAGGCAAATCCGGCCCAGTCGAAGCGCGTACCCGGTCCGCTGCCGCGCGGACCCGGCAGGGAGATCCAGCCCAGCGCCAGTCCCGCGATGCAAAAGGGCAGCGGCAGCAAAAAGATCGAACGCCAGCCGAAGGCTTCCAGAAGAATGCCTCCGATGCTGGGACCGATCGCGGGCACCAGCACGATGCCGAGGCCGAAAAGCCCCATCGCACTGCCGCGGCGCTCGGGCGGAAATACCTCGAACAGCGCGATCATCGCCAGCGGTTGCAGGATGCCGGCCGCCGCGCCCTGCAGCACCCGCGAGACGATCAGCGCCTCCGGACTCCAGCTTGCTGCGCCGAGCGCGGATGAGGCGAGGAAGATCGACAGCGCCGCGATGAACGTGCGGCGCTGACCGTGCGTTTCGACCAGCCATGCGGTGGCCAGCATCGTCGTCGTCATCGCCCCCAGAAATCCGGCCGCGACCCATTGCAGCGAGTCGTGGCCGACCTGGAACTCCGCGATCAGCGCAGGGAAGGCGACGTTGATGATCGTCGCCGCCGTGATCGTCGACACCGTGCCCAGCATCACCGTCGCGATGATCCAGCCGCGCTCGCGGGGCGTGATGGGGAGCGCGGTCGTCGCCATGCGTGCGATACCGTCGGCGGCGCTCGCGCCGACCGCTCACGCCGCTGCGGGCAGGTTCTTCCCGGCCAGCAGCAACGCGAGCTCGCGCAAATCGTCCCAGGCGTTGCCGCGGCCGATGCCTTTGGCCAGCGCGTCGAGCCGCGCCAAGCGCGTCAGCAAGCGCGGAATCGCGGCGGGCGCAACGCGCTGCGCAGCGCGCTCCATCGCCGCCTGGCGCTTTCCCCAGACACGCGCCGACCGGACCGCGGCGCCGACCGGAATGCCGCCGGCCGCCGCGGTGAGCACGGCGGCGAGCGCATGGATGTCCTCGCCGAGCTGCCACAGCAAAAGCGGCAGGCCTTCCCCCGCGGCTTCGAGAGAGGCGAGTATGCGGCAAGCGCGCGCGGCATCGCCGGCGAGCCACGCTTCGGAAAGCTGGAAGACGTCGAAGCGCGCAACGTCGGCGACCGCCTCCTCGACCGCTACGGGATCGAGCTCGCCCTCGGGCAGCAACAACCCGAGCTTCAGCACCTCCTGCTGCGCAGCGAGCAGATTGCCCTCGGTCGTATCGGCGAGCAATTGCAGCGTGTCGGCGGATGCGCGCTGCGTCTGCCGCGCCAGCCGCGCCGCGATCCATTGCGGAAGCTCGTCCCGTTCGAGCGGATAGACGGCGACGGTGACACCGGCCTGCTCGAGCGCCGAAAACCAGGCGGAGCCCGTGGCGGCGCGATCGAGTCGCGGCAACGTGATCAGCGTAAGTGCATCGGCGCTCGGATGCCTGGCGCAATCCTCCAGCACGCGCGCCCCTTCGAGCCCCGGTTTGCCGCTCGGCAGCCGCAGGTCGACCAGCTTGCGGCTGGCGAACAAGCCCATATTGCGGTTGGCCGCCGCCAGCACATCCCATTTGAAGCCGGTCTCGGCGATCAGGACTTCGCGATCGTCGAAGCCGGCCACGCGCGCTGCGGCGCGTATCTGGTCGCCTGCCTCGATCGCGAGCAGCGGCTCGTCACCGTGCACGACATAGAGCGGCGCCAGGCCGCGGGCAAGATGCGCAGCCAGCTGGGCGGGACGGACCTGCATTTTACGATGGTCGAAGAGAGGTGAGAACCGTTACGCGGTCGGCTTCCTCGCCGCCTGCAGCCGGCGCACGATCTGCTGTACGGCGTCGGTCTGCATCTCGCGCCAGAGACGCTGCTCCTGCGCTTCCTTGGCCAGCGCCTCGGTGTCGCTGTACGTGTAGCTGCGGCGTACCAGCACTTCGGAGATCGGCAGCCAGTCAGCGCCGTCGTTGTCGTGAACGCGGACCAGCACACGCTTGATCAGCAGGAATTCGCTGACCTTGCCGCCGCCGGACAGCGACAGGATCTGCTTGTTGTCCTCGACGCTGACGATATCCAGCACGACTTGCGCGGCCGGCGCCGTCGCGACGAGCTTGGCCGATCCGATGCCCTGCAGCGAACGCTTGAGCTCGATCGTGATCGGCAGCGCCGGTGGCGCGCTCAGGAATACCGTCTCGAACGCGTAGTGCGCCTCGCCGCGCAGGTGAAATCCGCAAGCGGCGAGTCCGCTCGCGGCAGCGAGCAGGACGATCCACCGCGCGCAACGATTAGACGACGACATTGACCAGGCGGCCCGGTACGACGACGATCTTTTTCGGCGTGGCGCCGTTGGCGTGCTTTTGCACCTCGGGGCTGGCCGCAGCCGCCTGCTCGATCGCGGCGCGATCCGCGGTCGACGGTACGGTCAGCTTGCCGCGCAGCTTGCCGTTGACCTGAAGGACCAATTCGATCTGGTCCTGCGCGAGCGCCAGCGTATCGACCTTGGGCCAGGGCGTGTCGAGGATGTCGCCGCGGATCGCGGCATATCCCAGGTCCTCCCACAGCACGTGGGTGATGTGCGGCACGACCGGATTGAGGATGCGTAGCAGCAACGAAAGGCCTTCGCGGACGAGCTCGACGGCGGCAGGCGAGTCGTCGAACGGCGCGTCCTCGAGGTGTTTGAGCATTTTCATGCCGGCCGACACGACGGTGTTGTACTGGATGCGCTGGTAGTCGTAGTCGGCCTGCTTGAGCTGCAGGTAGAGCTCGCGCCGAACCGCGCGCAGCGCCGGGGAGGCGCTGGACCAGGCTATCGTCTGCGGCGGCCGCGCCAACGCGTCGGCGCGCTGCTGCGCGTACGCCCACAGCTTTTTCAGGAAGCGATACGAGCCTTCGACGCCGTCGTCCGACCATAGCGCGCTCGCCTCGGGCGGTCCCACGAACATGACGAACAGGCGCGCGGTGTCCGCGCCGTACCGCTCGATCAGTTGTTGCGGGTCGACGCCGTTCCTCTTGCTCTTCGACATCGTGCCGGTGCCGCCGTAGTCGACCGGCAGCCCGTCGGTCTTGGCCGTGGCGCCGATGATCCGTCCGTCGGCGTCGTGCCGCGCCTCGACCTCGTCCGGCGAAAAGTAGTCGATGCCGCCCTTGTCGCCGCGCCGCGAATAACTGTGATTGAGCAGCATGCCCTGCGTCATCAGCCGGGTGAATGGCTCGTCGAACCGTACAAGGCCCATGTCCCGCATCACCTTGGTCCAGAACCGCGCGTAGAGCAGATGCAGGATCGCATGCTCGATGCCGCCGATGTACTGGTCCATCGGCATCCAGTATTCGGTTCGCGCATCGACCATCGTCGCCGCGTCGGGACATGCGTAGCGCATGTAATACCAGGACGAATCGACGAACGTGTCCAAGGTGTCGGTCTCGCGCTGTGCGGGCCGGCCGCATTGCGGACACTCGCAATTGACGAAGTCGGCGCGCTTTCTTAGCGGATTGCCCGTGCCGTCGGGCACGAGGTCTTCCGGCAGGATGACCGGCAGTTGGGCTTCCGGCACCGGCACGTCGCCGCAGGTTTCGCAGTGCACGATCGGGATCGGCGTGCCCCAGTAGCGCTGCCGCGAGATCCCCCAGTCGCGCAGTCGGTAGGTGGTCCGCTTTTCGCCGAGGCCCAGGGCCTTCAGATCAGCGGCAATCGCGTCGACCGCGTGCGAATAATCGAGGCCGTCGTATTTGCCGGAGTTGATGCAGCGGCCGCGCATCTTGTCGGCGTACCAGGGCTGCCACGCATCGGTCGAAAACGTTTCGCCGTCGACGGCAATGACCTGTCTGATCGGCAGCGCGTATTTTTTCGCGAACTCGAGGTCGCGTTCGTCGTGCGCGGGCACCCCCATGACGGCGCCGTCGCCGTATGTCATCACCACGTAGTTGGCGACCCAGACCGGGACGCGGTCGCCGGTCAGCGGGTGCACGACGAAGAGACCGGTCGGCATGCCCTTTTTTTCCATCGTCGCGAGCTCGGCTTCGATCACGCTGCCGTGCTTGCATTCGGCGACAAACGCAGCCAGTGCGGGATTCGCCTCGGCCGCGTGCTCCGCCAGCGGATGCTCGGCCGCGACGGCACAGAACGTCACCCCCATGATCGTGTCGGCGCGCGTGGTGAACACGTGCATGCGTCCGTCGCCGATCGGCTTGCCGTCCTCACCGCGGATGTCGTGCGTGAAGGCAAAACGTACGCCCTCGCTCTTGCCGATCCAGTTCGCCTGCATCGTGCGGACGCGCTCCGGCCAGCCGTCCATGCGGTCGAGGTTGTCGAGCAGCTCCTCGGCGTAGTCGGTGATCCGCAGGTAGTACATCGGGATCTCGCGCTTTTCCACCAGCGCGTCGGAGCGCCAGCCGCGGCCGTCGATCACCTGCTCGTTGGCGAGCACCGTCTGGTCGACCGGATCCCAGTTGACGACGCCGGTTTTCTTGTACGCGATGCCCCTTTCCAGCATCTTCAGGAATAGCCACTGGTTCCAGCGATAGTAGTCCGGCTTGCAGGTCGTGACCTCGCGCGACCAGTCGATCGCAAGGCTAACCGCCTGCATCTGCTGCTTCATCGTCGCGATGTTGTCGTAGGTCGACTTCGCGGGTGGCACGCCGCTCTTGATCGCCGCGTTTTCGGCGGGCAGGCCGAACGCATCCCAACCCATCGGCATCAGCGCGTTGTACCCGTTCATGCGCAGATGCCGGTACAACATGTCGTTGATCACGTAGTTGCGGACATGCCCCATGTGCAGGATGCCCGAAGGATAGGGCAGCATCGACACGCAGTAGTACTTGGGTTTGGCCGAGTCCTCGCCGACGCGATAGGCGTCGGTTTGCTGCCAGTGTGACTTGGCGCGGCGCTCGACGTCGGCGGGGCGGTAGGGTTGCATCGCGAATTGGAAGCTTGGCCGGAATTATACCGGCAGCAGGCTGTTATCCCGTCAGTCCCGGGAAGGAGCCGACCAACGCGATGACACCCATCAGCGCAAACAGCGCGGCCGCGATCATGCGCACGATCTTGAATGGAATGTGGCGCGCGCCGGCATTGCCGAGCAGCACCACAGGCACGTCGGCGATCAGCATGCCCAGCGTCGTGCCCGCGACGACCGCGGCGACATTGCCGAATTGCGCCGCCAGCACGGCCGTGGCGATCTGGGTCTTGTCGCCCATCTCGGCGAGAAAGAATGCACCCGCGGTAATCGCAAACGCGCCCAGATTGCTGGTGGCATCCCGTGGGGCGTCTTCGGCTTTGTCGGTTTTCAGTGCCCAGATGGCGACGCCGAAGAACGAGCCCGCGACTAGCCAGGAGAGCCACCGCGCCGGCAGCACATGCCGAATCCAGTCACCGACGAACGCGGCCAGCGTATGGTTCGCCAAGGTCGCGACCAGGATGCCGAGGACGATCGGCACGGGCCGGCGCAGACGCACGGCGAGCATCAGCGCCAGCAGCTGGGTCTTGTCGCCGATTTCGCCGACGGCGACGACCACAATCGATGCGAGGAAGGCGTCCACGGGCGAGAGGAGAATTTGGGACAATCGCCGGGGGCCGGGGCCATCGGTCGGTCGAGAGCGCCCGTTCGCCGCCCGGCGAGAGGGAGCGAGACCGCCGGTCAGGGCGCGACTGATAAAATTGTAGCCTATCGGGAAACCGAGCACTGCCTTCAGCCCAAGCCGGACATCGTCATGCCACGCCTGCTACTCGCCTTGACCGCCGCCGCGCTCCTTGTCGCCGCGACTGCGATCGCGCACTCGACACCGGTACGCACCGCGCACGTCGAAGCCGAGCTGGTATCCGAACGTGGCGCGCTCGTCCCCGGTGAACCGCTGACGGTGGCGCTTCGCCTGACGATGGACCGTGGCTGGCACACGTACTGGCAGAACCCCGGCGACTCCGGTCTCCCGACGACGCTCGCCTGGAAGTTGCCGGGCGCATTGAACGCCGGACCGATACAGTGGCCCGCGCCGCAGGCGCTGCCCGTGGGCCCGCTGCTCAACTACGGCTACGAGGGCGAAGTGCTGCTTCTGACCGATATCGCGAGCACAGGCGATATCGCTCGCGAGCAGGCGGTCACGCTGGCCGCTCGCGCCGACTGGCTGGTGTGCAAGGAGACCTGTATTCCGGAAGGCGCGGACTTGACGTTGACCTTGCCCGTCGCGCCCAAGGGCAGTGCGGTAGCGATGGCGCCCGCGGATTCGCGCTGGAGCGCGGCGATTGCCAGGACGCGTGCGTCCTTTCCGCATGCACTGCAGGGCTGGAGCGCCAGCGCGACGGCGCGTGGCTCGACGATCGATCTGGTGTTGACGCCGGCGGCCGGTGCCCTTGCGCCGATCGACGTCGGCACGCTGCGTTTTTTTGCGTATCGCGCGGGTCAGATCGAACCGAGTGGCGCCCAGGCGCTGGCGCGCAATGGCGAGCGCTGGACGCTGGCGCTGCCGGTTGCCGTCCAGCGCGTCGGCGAATTCACGCAACTCGCCGGCGTGCTCGAGTCGACGGCCGGATTCGGCGGCAACGGGCGCGCTGTTCTTGTCGACGTCCCGCTGTCCGGAACGGTGGTCGCGGCCGCGGCGCCACCGGAGCCTGCGCCGCAGCCCCTGCCGCTCGCGCTGGACGAGAACGCGCTGTCGCTGGGCGCTGCGCTCGCGTTCGCGTTGATCGGCGGCGTATTGCTGAACCTGATGCCCTGCGTGTTCCCGGTGCTGTCGCTGAAAGTCCTGGGCTTTGCCGCACACGGCGGCAATCGCCGTACGATGCGCCGCCACGGACTGGCGTTTGTCGCAGGCGTCATCGTGTCGTTCTGGCTGCTCGCCGCCGGACTGGTCGCGTTGCGCGCGGCGGGACAGAACCTTGGCTGGGGCTTTCAGCTGCAGTCGCCGGCAGTCGTCGCGGGTCTCGCGCTGCTGTTCTTCGTTCTCGCCCTGAATCTTTCCGGACTGTTCGAGATCGGCCGGCTGATCCCCTCGGCGGTGGCCGGCTGGAACGCGAAGAATCCGTTCGTCAACGATGCGCTGTCGGGCATGCTCGCCGTGGTCGTCGCGTCGCCTTGCTCGGCGCCGTTCATGGGCGCCGCGCTGGGCTATGCGCTGACCGGCTCGGTGCCGGCGACGTGCCTCGTCTTTTCGGCGCTGGGGATCGGCATGGGTCTGCCGTTTCTGGCGTTGGCGTGGTTTCCGGCGTGGCGCGCGCGGCTGCCGAAACCGGGGCCGTGGATGCAGCGCTTGAGACAGCTCCTTGCCTTCCCGCTGTACGCGACGGTGATCTGGCTGGCCTGGGTCCTCGGCGCACAGCTCGACAACGATGCGGTGGCGCGTCTGGCCGCCACACTGCTGCTGGTTGCGCTGGCCTTGTGGGCCTGGAAGACGATGCGCGCCGGCGGCGCTCGCGGCTGGGGCGCGGCAGCGATCGCGAGCCTGGTTGGCGCATTGATCATCGGTTGGCCGGTAGCCGCGGGGGTGACGAGCGAAGGCGCGAAGGCGCCTGTTGCGGCATCGGGACCGTGGCAGGATTACACGCCGCAAAAGATCGCGCAGCTCGTCGCCGCGGGCCAGCCGGTATTCATCGATTTCACTGCCGCCTGGTGCGTCACCTGCCAGGTCAACAAGCGACTGGTGCTCGACACCGATGCGGTGCGGCAGGCGTTCGCGCAAGCTAACGTCGCGCTGGTGCGCGCCGACTGGACGCGCCGCGATCCGGTGATCGGTGCCGCGCTCGCCGCGCTTGGACGCGACGGCGTGCCAGTCTACGTGCTCTACCGGCCAGGCCAGGCGCCGCTGCTGTTGTCGGAGCTCCTGAGCACCAACGAAATGCTCGGCGCGATCGGCACGCTGCGCGGTCGCGCGCTCTGACCTTGTCGCCTTCTCGCGGCTGCCGGCGCTGGCTCGCTGCGATTGTTGGCAGCTTCTGCGTAGCCGCCTGCGGTCCGCCGGCAGAACGGCCGTTGCAAGGCTACGTCGAAGGCGAGTATGTGCGGGTCGCGGCGCCGTTCGCAGGCACGCTGCAGAAGCTAGCCGTACAGCGCGGCGCTGAGGTCGTCGCCGGCGCGCCACTGTTTGCGCTGGAAAGCGAAAACGAAATCGCAGCACGGCGCCAGGCCGAGCAGCAGCTGCAGGCCGCCGCCGCGCGGGTTGCCAATCTCAAGACGGGCAAGCGTCCTCCTGAAATCGAGACGGTCGCCGAGCAATTGCGCCAGGCACAAGCGGCGCGCGAGCTTTCCGCGGCGAATTTTCGGCGCCAGGAAGCGCTGTTCAAATCGGGCTTTATCAGCAAGGCCGCGTTGGACGACGTGCGCACGCAACTGCAGCGCGACGATGCCGCGGTCGCGCAATTGCGGGCCTCGGTCGCGACGGCAAAACTGCCGGCGCGTCCGGACGAGATCCGCGCCGCCGAAGCCGATGCCGCTGCTGCGCGCGACGCGCTGGCGCAGGCCGACTGGCGCCTGTCGCAGCGCGCCGTCGCGGCGCCCACGACCGCCCATGTCAGCGATACCTACTACGTCGTCGGCGACTGGGTCCCGGCCGGCGGTGTCGTCGCGAGCCTGCTGCCTGCGAGCAACGTCAAGATCCGCTTTTTCGTCCCCGAAACCGAGCTGGGACGGATCAAGCCCGGGCAAACGGTCAACTTCAGCTGCGATGGCTGCGGCGCGGCGATGAAAGCTACCGTAGGCTTCGTCTCAGACCGGGCCGAATTCACCCCCCCGGTACTGTACTCGAAGGAGAATCGCGCCAAGCTCGTGTATCTGGTCGAGGCGAAGCCCGCGGCCGATGTCGCGGCAAAGCTCAATGCGGGGCAGCCGGTGGACGTGGTGCTGCCCAAGTCCAACTAGACGGTCGGTGCACCAGGGAGTGCCAGTTGAGCTCGATGGACGCAGGAACGAATATCGAAGCGACATTCTGTTTCGTCGACATCGCCGGCTATACCGCGCTGACCGAGACGCATGGCGGGATGGCCGCCGCGGACCTGTTGGATGAATTCGGCGCATTGATCCGCTCGTCGATCGAACCGCGCGGGCAATTGCAGTCGATGAACGGCGATTGCGCGTTCCTGGTGTTCGCTGAACCACTGGCGGCGATCGACGCGCTGTCGATACTCTATCGCTCGATTGCCGACCGACAGCACTTTCCGATCGTGCGGACGGGCTTGCATCACGGGCCGGCGCTGCTGCGCGGCAACATCCACTTCGGGTCGACGGTGAACGTCGCGGCACGGGTCGCCGCGCAGGCGGTCGGGGGCCAGGTCCTGTGCACCAGGCAGGTCGCTGACGCGCTGGCCGCGGCGGCGCTGTCCGATGTCGAAATCGAGCACCGCGGCTCGGTCCTGCTCAAGAACCTGCCGCAGCCGCTGGACTTGTACGAATTGTCTTTGCCCGGCTCGGCGCGCGAATACGTAATCGATCCGGTGTGCAAAATGCAGGTCGACAAGCGCCGGGCCGCCGGCGATCTCCACTTCGACAGGCGAACGTACTGGTTCTGTTCGCTGGCCTGCGTCGAACGCTTCGCGAAGCAGCCGACGTCGTATGCATCGGCGGCACAGCAATGAAGCCGGACGAGCGGGCTGCGAGCGCCAGCGACGTCGTCATCGACGTACGCGGGCTGAACAAGCATTTCGGGACCAACCACGCGGTAAGGGACCTGACGCTGACGGTGCGCTGCGGCGAGATATTCGGCTTTCTGGGGCCCAACGGCAGCGGCAAGACGACCTCGATCCGCATGCTGTGCGGCCTGCTGACGCCGGACAGTGGCGTGGGCACGTGCCTCGGCTACGACATCATCCGGCAGACCAAGGAGATCAAGCGCCACGTGGGCTACATGACGCAGCGCTTTTCCTTCTGGGAAGACCTGACGATCCGCGAGAATCTCCGGTTCATCGCGCGCATGTACGGCATGGCCGACGGCGCGGAGCGCGTCGACCAGGCGTTGGCGCACCTGGGCCTCGCGTCGCGGGCGAATCAGCTTGCCGGGGCGCTGTCGGGCGGCTGGAAGCAGCGGCTGGCACTCGCGGCATGCCTGCTGCACGACCCGCAACTCCTGCTGCTCGACGAGCCGACCGCCGGTGTCGATCCCAAGGCGCGGCGCGACTTCTGGGAAGAGCTGCATGCGCTGGCCGCGCGCGGCATCACCGTACTGGTCAGCACGCACTACATGGATGAAGCCGAGCGCTGCCACAAGCTGGGCTACATCCTGTACGGCAAGCTGCTGGTGCAAGGCACGGCGCAGGAAGTGATCGCCAGCCAGTCACTGACGACCTGGGAAGTCACCGGGTCCGATTTGCCGGCGCTAGCCGAGCAGCTGCGCGGCGTTCCGGCGGTCGAGCAGGTCGCCGCATTCGGCAACGCACTGCACGTCACCGGCTCGAATCGCGAGGTGCTCAAGACCGCGCTCGAGCCGAAGATGCGCGATCCGGAACGAATCTGGCGCGAAGTTGCGCCCGGCCTCGAAGACGTGTTCATCCATCTGATGCGTGATGCGTCCGAGGCTTCCGACGCGAACGGCGCAGCGGCGGCCGCCGCACGGACGCGATGAGCAACGGCTGGTTCTCGTTCTCGCGCTGGCTGGGTATCGTCGGTAAGGAGTTCATCCAGCTCAAGCGCGATCGGCTGACATTCGCGATGATCGTCGGCATCCCGGTCGTCCAGCTGGTGATGTTCGGCTACGCGATCAATTCCGACCCCAAGCGCCTGCCGACGGCGTTGCTGGTGGCGGACCGCAGCGAATTTTCCCGCAGCATTCTCGCCGGGCTGCAGAACAGCCGCTATTTCGAATTCATCGGCGAAGCACGGGACGAGGATGACGCGGACCGCATGCTCGCGGTGGGTGAGGCGCAGTTCGTCGTCACGATCCCGGCTGATTTCTCGCGGCGCCTCGTCCGGGGTGAGCATCCGGCGATGCTGGTCGAAGCGGACGCCACAGATCCGACGGCGACCGGCAATGCGATCGCCGCGGTCAGCCAGCTCGCGCAGACGGTCCTGGGCCACGACTTGACGGGATCGCTCGCCCCGCTGGCGGCGACACAAGCCCCGTTCAGCGTCATCGTGCATCCACGCTACAACCCCGAGGCGATCACGCAATACAACATCGTCCCCGGCCTGATGGGCGTGATCCTGACGATGACGATGGTGATGATGACCGGTCTCGCGATCACGCGCGAACGCGAGCGCGGCACGATGGAGAACCTGCTCGCGACACCGGCGACGGTGCTCGAGGTGATGACCGGCAAGATCGTTCCCTACATCCTGATCGGGCTGGTCCAGGTCACGCTCGTTCTCGGGCTCGCGCGACTGCTGTTCGGCGTGCCGATCCAGGGCAGTGTCGGCTTGCTCTACCTGGCGGTACTCCTGTTCATCGCGGCGAACCTGATGCTGGGCTTGACGATCTCGTCGGTGGCGGGGAACCAGCTGCAGGCGATGCAGATGACCTTTTTCTTTTTCCTGCCGTCGATGCTGTTGTCGGGATTCATGTTCCCGTTCCGCGGCATGCCCGGCTGGGCGCAGTTGATCGGCCAGGCGCTGCCGCTGACGCATTTTCTGCGCATCGTGCGTGGCGTGCTGCTCAAGGCCAACGGCTGGGCGGAAATCTGGCCCGACGTCTGGCCGATAATCGTGTTCGGTCTGGTGATCATAGCGATCGGACTGAGGACCTTCCGCAGCACGCTGGATTAGCGGGTCATTGCGCCGCAGCTTGACCGCTTGCAGTGGCGCAGCTTATTGTGGAACGAAGTCTCACCTGGCCAACCTGCCTTTCCTCACGACGTGACCGACACTCCGAACCCCGGCGCAATGGCGCCCGGCGAAGGCGCCGCTGACCGCGCGAGCGCGGACGAGCCGGCTGACGCGCATCGTCACGGCGACACTGGAGCGCGCTTCGCGCCGCGTTACGACGGCCCGAGGAATCTGGCGGGGGCTTTGACGCATCTGGCGCGCAGCGGCGAGTCCTTCACCCGTGACGGCCCGCGCGCCGACGTTGAGTACCGCGACCTCGGCTGGGCGGCCGCGAGCGGCGGCGCGATCGGCGCCAAGCACATCCGCGCAATCCGTCCGTTCGAGGCGGAGACCGGATGGCACTGGCATGACATGAACGGCCATTTCGTCTATGTGCTCAAGGGCTGGATCCGGTTTCGCTACGAAGGTGTCGACGACATCGTCACCGTGAACGCCGCAGCCTCGCTCTCGCAGCCGGCCGGTGTCGCGCACAATGTCGTCGCACGCTCCGATGACCTCGAGCTGATCGAAATCAACGTCCCCGCCGATTACGGGACGTGGGAACTGCCGTCCACGGCGGGCGAGCCGAAATGAGCTCCGACGCAATCGCTGCCGGGCGGCCGCCGGCTGCCAGCCGATGGCGCATGATGGGGGGCTGGTTGCGCCGAAGAGTCGGCGCATTGCTGGTGTTCGCCGCCCTTTTCCTTCTATGGGAATTCGCCGTGCACCTGTTCGGCATCAAGGAATACCTGCTGCCGCCGCCGTCGAAGGTCTGGACGGAGTTCCTGAAGCGTTATGCAATCGTGATGCCGAGCGCGTATGTGACCCTCAAGGAAATCGTCGCCGGCTACCTGCTCGCCGTCGTCGTCAGCATCCCGCTTGCCCTCGCGGTCGCGCATTCGCGCTTCATGGAGCAGGCGGTCTATCCGGTGATCGTTTTCCTGCAGATCATTCCGAAAATCGCGATCGCGCCGCTGTTCATCATCTGGTTCGGATTCGGCTTTACGCCCAAGCTGCTGCTGGTGTTCCTGCTGTCGTTCTTTCCGATCGTCGTGTCCAGTCTGGCCGGCTTCAAGTCGGCCGATCGCGACGTCATGGATTTCGCGCGCACGACCGGCGCGTCGAGTTGGCGGATGTTCTTCAAGATCCGGCTGCCGCAGGCGATGCCGCACATTTTTACCGGCCTCAAGGTCGGCGCGGCGCTGGCCGCCACCGCGGCGGTGGTCGCCGAATTCGTCGCGTCCGACAAGGGGCTGGGCTATCTGCTGTTGCAATACAATGGCAACATCGATACGCCGATGGTGTTCGCGACGATCGTCCTGTTGTCGCTGCTTGGCCTGGCCGTCTACTACACGGTGGAAATCATCGAGCGGCTGGCGATACCCTGGCACATCTCGCAGCAGCAAACCGCGGCTGACGCGACGATGTGACGAGCCACGATTCATCGCGCGGATGACCAACGATCGCGAACGATCACCGCGCCAACGAGGAGGAGCAACATGAAGCTGTCACTACGCATTGCCTGCGCCGCCGCGCTGATCGCGCTGGCCGCAACTTGGGCGACCGCGAACGCTGCGGACGCGGTATCGTTTCGCCTGAACTGGTATCTGGGTGGGTTGCACGCGCCCTTCTATTACGGCAAGGAGCGCGGGTTCTACGCCGCCGAAGGCATCGACCTGACGATCAACGAGGGCCGCGGCTCGGTGGCGACCGTCCAGGGCGTGGCTGCCGGCGCCGACACCTTCGGTCTCGCCGATTCGAGCAGCGTCATCCTGACCTCGTCCAAGGGCGCGGACATCAAGTCGGTCATGTCGGTGTTGAATTCGACCGGCTACTCGGTCGTCTCGCTGGCCGAGACCGGCATCAAGACGCCGAAGGACCTGGAAGGCAAGCGGCTGGCCGTCACGCCCGGCGACCCGCTGGGACAGCTCTTCCTCGCGCTGGCGGCGTACAACAAGCTCGACATGTCCAAGATCACGCTGATCCAGGTCGATCCGGCAGCGAAGGTCGTCAGCGTGCTGGAAAAGCGCGCCGATGGATTGCTGGGCGGCGCCGACGATCAATACTTCCTGATCAAGCAGCGCGGCATCCAGCCGGCGGCACTGCGCTATGCGGACTACGGCGCCAATATCGTCGGCATGACGATCGTCACCAAGACCGACCTGATCAGGTCGAATCCCGACCTGGTCCGGCGCTTTGTCCGCGCCACGGTCAAATCATGGGAAGAAGCCAAGAAGAATCCGGGCGCGGCCGTCGATGCAACCCTCAAGGTGAAGCCGGACCTGAATCGGCAGTCGCAGCTCGAGCAGCTGATGGTCGACATCGACCTGATGGATTCGAAGAACTCGACGGGCCGTATCGGCTGGGGCGCACAGGCAGATTGGGACCAGACACTGGCGCTGCTCAAGCAGTACCGCGAGCTCAAGACAGACCAGCCGTGGACGACGTTCCACACCAACGAGTTCCTGCCCAAGTGAATTTGCGCGTCGCCTACGACAAATCGCGCGACGCGAAGCTCGACGGGGCCGTAGCCCGCGCGGCGCGACCGTATATCGAGCTTCGCCGCGCCGGCAAGACCTTCCAGCGCGGGCGCACGTCGACTTTGGCGCTCGAGGCGATCGACATGGTCGTCACCGAAGGCGAGTTTCTGGCCATCGTCGGGCCGTCGGGCTGCGGCAAGAGCACTCTGCTTCGCATGGTCGCGGGGCTGCATCCGGCGACGACGGGAGAAGTCCGCGTCGCCGATCGCATCGTCGCCGGGCCGCAGACCAACCTGGGCGTCGTGTTCCAGAGCCCGGTGCTGCTCGACTGGCGCACGGCGCTGGACAACGTGCTGATGCAGGTCGAGCTCCGCGGCGAGAATCCGCGGGCGTATCGCGACCGGGCGATAGCGCTGCTGCAACAAGTCGGGCTGGGAGAGTTCATCGATCGGTATCCGTACGAGCTGTCGGGCGGTATGCGCCAGCGCGTGGCGATCGCACGGGCGTTGATCCACGATTCACCGCTGCTGCTGATGGACGAGCCTTTCGGCGCGCTGGATGCGCTGACGCGCGAGCAGATGCGTCTCGACCTCGAGGCGCTGTGGCTGGCGACGCGAAAAACGGTGCTGTTCATCACGCACTCGATCGACGAGGCGGTGCTGCTCGCCGATCGCGTGGTTGTCATGTCGCCGCGGCCGGGCCGAGTCGAATGCATCATGGACATCGGGCTGTCGCGGCCGCGCGGGTTCGATGCGCGCCGCGAGCCGGCGTTTATCGAGGCGGCCGACGCGATCACCGGCATTTTTCTCGCTCGCGGCGTGCTGCATGGCGCGACCGCGATGGGCGTTCGAGCATGAACACGACAACACGATCGCGCGACATTCCGACGACGCTTGCGTTGCAAGGCATCGTCGCCGCGCCATTTCTGCCGATGCGGCCGGACTTCGCGATCGACTGGAACGCGCTGGAATCGTACATGCGCTGGATCGCGGGCCAGCAACCGGCGGCGATCGCGATGAACATGGATGCGAGCGAGGGACCGTCGCTTTCGCGCGACGAGCAGCTCGAAGTGCTACGCGTCTGCCGCGAAGCGATCGGCGGCAGGTTGCCTTTGCTCTCGGGGCTTATCGCAGCGTCGACCGCCGATGCCGTGGCCTGGGGAAATGAGCTCAAGCGCGGCGGCGCGCAGGGACTCGCCGTCTTTCCGCCGTTCCCGGTGTTTCTCGGCAATCCGGTGCCGACCGAGATGATCTACCGGTATCACAAGGAGATCGCCGACGGCGTCGGCCTGCCGCTGGTCGCGTTCCAGTTTCCGAAGGCCTGGGGCCCGGACTTTCCACCCGACTGCCTGCGCGAGCTGGTGAAAATACGCGAGCTCGTCGGGCTGAAGGAAGCCTCGTTCGACACGACCAAGACGATCGAAACGATCGCGACGGCGAAGACGCTCCCGCGCAAGATCGGCATCCTCACCGGCAGCGATACGTTCATCCTCGAAGCGATGCTGATGGGATGCGACGGCGCATTGATCGGCTTTGCCGGTACGGCGACCGCGGAGCTGGTCGCGATGCATCGCGCCGTTGTCGCGAAGGATTTCACGGCCGCGTTCGCGATCTGGGAGCGCCTCGGTCCGCTGGCGAGATTCTGCTGGCGCGCGCCGATCCGCGATTACCGGCCGCGCATGAAGGAAGTGCTCATGCTGCAGGGGCTCATCCCGCACGCGGCGGTGCGGCCGCCGCAGCTTGGCGTCGACGATGCCGAACGCGCGGAGCTCCGCCGCCTCGCCGAAAGCGCCGGGTTGATCGATCGCGGGGCGATGCGCGCGGTCGGCGCCTGACCGCGCCGACGGACGCAGCGCCGCGGCTGGCAACGGAGTTGGCAATGCAGATGATTTTCGCGAATGCCCGGGTCCTCGACGGCAGCGGCGCCAAGCCCTATGCGGGCGACGTCGTCATCGAGGGCAACACGATCGTCGATGTAACGCCGGCAGGACAGCGACGTGCGTGGCCGGGCGCGAATGTCGTCGACTGCGCCGGCGCAACCCTGATGCCGGGGCTGATCGAGCCGCATGTGCACTTGAGCTTCGTCGACCAGGCGACGCCGCATGCTTTTTCCTCGCTCCCGGTCGAGGAGCACTTGCTGCTCTCGCTCAAGCACGCGAAGCTCTACCTCGATCAGGGCTTCACCGCGGCGTTCAGCGCCGCGGCGACCAAGCCTCGGCTCGACGTCGTCGTGCGCAACGCGATCCGCTCGGGCGACTATCCGGGACCGCGCCTGCTGGCGGCGAGCGTGCAGCTGACGGTCACCGGCGGCGTCGGCGATCTGCGGCAGCTGCATCTCGATCCGGGCGAGGCTATGTATACGCTGCCCTGCGACGGTCCGGCCGAATTCCGCCGTGCGGCGCGCGAAGCCTGCCGCGAGGGTGTCGACATACTGAAGATCGTAGCTTCGGGCGACACATCGACGCCGGCAATTCCTTCGGCGCGCACGTTGATGGCCGACGACGAGGTTGCGGCGGTCGCCGAGGTCGCGCGGCAGCATGAGCGGCGCGTCGCCGCGCACGCGCGTAGCGCCGAGTCGGTGAAGATGTGCGTGCGGCACGGCGTCGACGTGATCTATCACGCGACTTATGCCGACGAGGAAGCGAAGGACCTGCTGGAAAAACACAAGGATCGCGTCTTTGTGGCACCTGCCCTGTCGGTCACCTGGACGCGCCTGCACGAATCGGGCAATTACGGTTTGCCGTCCAGCGATGCGATCAAGGCGCGCATTTCACGCGACCTCGAGCTCACCGTCGAATGCATGAAGGACCTGCACCGCCGCGGCGTGCGCGTGCTGCCCGGGGGCGATTACGGCTTCCAGTGGAATCCGCACGGCAACAATGCCCGCGATCTCGCCTACTTCGTCGACCTGCTCGGATTCACGCCGATGGAAGCGATCGTCGGCGCGACGCGTCTGGGTGGCGAGATCATGGGCCTGCCCGACTCGCTCGGGCAGGTGCGCAAGGGCTTTCTTGCCGATCTGCTGCTGGTCGACGGCGACCCGCTGTCCGACGTGCGCATCCTGCAGGACCGCAGCCGGCTGCTGGCGATCATGCAGAACGGCGCCTTCCACAAGCCGCCGCCGCCCGATCTGGCGCAGCAGCGCCGCGTCGCGGCATAGCACGCGGCACCGGAGAATCGGCGGCGATGGATTACGGCATCCGCGGCAGGAAGGCGATCGTTTGCGCCGCGAGCCAAGGCCTGGGCCGCGGCTGCGCGATCGCGCTGGCGCGCGAAGGTGTCGACCTCGTCATCAATGCGCGCACCGCGGCGACGCTCGAGGCGACGGCGGAAGCCATCCGGCGCGACACCGGAGTCTCCGTCGTGGCGGTCGCGGCCGACATCACGACCGCGCCGGGCCGCGCCACGGTGCTGGCCGCGTGTCCCGAGCCGGACATCCTGGTCAACAATGCCGGCGGCCCGCCGATCGGCGATTTTCGCGATTGGGACGAGGCTGCCTGGATCGCTGCGGTCAACAACAACATGATCACGCCGATCATGCTGATGCGCGCGGTCATTGACGGCATGATCGCGCGCGGCTTCGGCCGCATCGTCAACATAACGTCGCGCTCGGTCAAGGCGCCGCTCGCGCATCTGGGCCTGTCCAATGGCGCTCGCGCGGGTCTCACCGGGTTCGTCGCCGGCCTCGCGCGCCAGGTCGCCAAGCACAACGTCGTCATCAACAATCTTCTGCCCGGGCCCTTTGCGACCGACCGCCAGATCGACGGCCTGCGCAAGCTGTCGGCCAAGGCGGGACAGGACTACGACAGCTTCGCCAGCGCGCGCATGGCGGAGATACCCGCAGGGCGGTTCGGCACACCCGATGAATTCGGCCGCGCCTGCGCATTCCTGTGCAGCGCCGATGCAGGCTTCATCGTCGGCCAGAATCTGCTGATCGACGGCGGCGCGGTCAACGCCACGTTGTAGACGGTCCGGCGTTGGAGCGGCCGGCGGTGCGCGCGCGTGGCTGCCGCGCGGCGCCTGCGCGAATCGCGCCGGTCACGGCGCCTTCGAGCGCGCGTGCTGCAGCTGATAGATCGACGTATCGATCGACGGCGCGGCTGCACCGAGCAGTGCTCGCACCTCGGCCGCCAGCGATTCGCCGGCGTCGCGGACGCAGGCTTCCGACGTGCCTTCGACCAGCACGATGCAGCCGGGAATCGCAGTCGCGTCGGCGCGGGCTTGCTTTTCCGCCGTCTCGATCCGGCTGATCGCCTGGTCGGCGAGGCACAGGTGGACGCCGGCCACACCGTTGCGCTCGACGAGCGGTGGCAGCAGCCGCATCCGCAGCGTCTCGGCCGTGCTGGCCCGATCGGCCGCGGCGAGCTCGAAGCGCTGCGTCAGCATGAATCCGCCCTGGCCGACGCCTTCGCTGAAGACGACGCGGCAGATCGAGCGCGAGACGCGGCGAAACGAGGGCACGACCCGCTGCGTCCATGCGGTCGGAGCGTTCAGTCGATCGAGATAATCCTTGCCACCGAGCACTTCGGCACTTTCGGCTTCGTACAGGTTGAAATAGGCGGGCGCGCCGGCGACCGCGATATAGCGCCTGCCCCGCAGAAAACCCGGTATGCCGACCCGCTCCGGCATGTGCTCGCGGTTGTGCCATTGATAGAACTCATCGGTGGCCTCGGGCACGAGATCGTGCCAGATGCAGACCGCGCCCAATCCGGCCAGACTCATCGCTTATCCGGCAGAGGAGAACTGCACGTCCAGCGTGCCGAAGTCGCCATAGCGAACGACTAGCGCCGTCTCCAGCGGAACGTCGACGGCGCCGCAATACGAACCGGTCGTGACGGTCTGCCCCGCCTTGAGCCACACGCCTTCGCCATAGCCGCCGCCGGCGAGAAAATTGGCCAGCCAGTAAAGCGGCCGCAGCGGGTGTCCATCCGGATGCTTGCCCTCGTGGGTGATCAGTGTTCCGTCGGCCCCGTCGACGACGATGGGAAACGCATCGAGCGAAAGCCCGAACGGATTGGACAGCGCGGGTCCGACGAACAACCCCTGGTTGGC
This sequence comes from Betaproteobacteria bacterium, assembly GCA_040005975.1. Classification (GTDB taxonomy): domain Bacteria; phylum Pseudomonadota; class Gammaproteobacteria; order Burkholderiales; family Casimicrobiaceae; genus PALSA-1003. Next base: position 21,327 of record JBDTXW010000009.1, read on the forward strand.
GACGCTGTCGGCGAGGAGCTCCGGAAACGTGACCTCCGTCGGGTCGGCGTAGCGCGGGCCCATAAGCTCCAGCACCAGCCGCGCTTCGCCGATCGCCGCGCGCACGTCGGCTTCGTCGTACGGCGTCGTGCGCGCCGGCAGATCGCGCGCGAGGACGAACGCGATTTCGGGCTCGACGCGCGCCTTGCCGGCGACCGGCAGGATCGGGCAGGGCGCGACGCTGATGATCGCCGGCGCGAAAATCGCCGCCGCGGCGATTTTTCTTTCGGACGTCGGCACCGAGCACTTCCACCCGCCGATCGCCATCTCGAGCATTTCCCCGACGCGGCGCTGTATCGCAAGTCCGGCATCGGCGTCCGCCGGGCGACACGAGGCGGGCAGCCTTGGGCCGGGGTGGCGCGCCGTGCGGGCGGTGACCAGTTGCCGCGCGGCGGCTTCGATCGATCGTGCATCCATCGGCAGGATCCTTTGCGTTGTGCGTGTCGCAGCGCGCGGCGGTCCGCGCGCGTCACAGGATGTATTGCGAGAGGTTGTCGTCCTTCACGATGCCGGCAAGCCGTTCATCGACATACGCGGCGTCGATGTCGATCGTGTGGCCGTCGAGCTTGGCAGCGTTGAACGAAACCTCGTCCAGCAGGCGCTCCATGACCGTGTAGAGCCGCCGCGCGCCGATGTTCTCCTGCTTTTCATTGACGGCATAGGCGATTTCGGCGAGCCGGCGGATGCCGTCCGGCTGGAACGCGAGATCGATGTGCTCGGTGGCGAGCAGCGCCTGATACTGGCGCGTCAGACAGGCGTCGGTTGCGGTGAGGATCTGCTCGAAATCGTCCACCGACAGCGACGCAAGCTCGACCCGGATAGGAAAGCGCCCCTGCAGCTCGGGGATCAGGTCCGACGGCTTGGCCAGGTGAAACGCCCCGCTTGCGATGAACAGGATGTGATCGGTCTTGATCATCCCGTACTTGGTCGCGACCGTCGTACCTTCGACCAGCGGCAAGAGGTCGCGCTGCACGCCCTGGCGCGAGACGTCGGCGCCCTGCATTTCCTGGCGGCTCGCGATTTTGTCGATCTCGTCCAGGAAGACGATGCCGTTCTGCTCGACGTTGTTAAGCGCCTTGGTCTTGAGATCGTCGTCGTTGATCAGCTTCGCGGCTTCTTCGTCGATCAGCGCCTTGAGCGCGTCGGCGACGTTCATTTTCCTTAGCTTGCGCTTGCCGCCGGACATCTGCTGGAACATGCCCTGGATCTGGCTGGTCAGGTCCTCCATGCCCGGCGGCGCGAGAATCTCCATCTGCGCCGGCAGCGTCGCGAGCTCGACCTCGACCTCCTTGTCGTCGAGCTTGCCCTCGCGCAGCATCTTGCGGAATTTCTGGCGCGCGGCCGAATCGGTCGGCTGCATGTCGTGGAAGTTCACTTCGCGCGCCGGCGGCAGCAGCACATCGAGCACGCGCTCCTCGGCGGCGTCGGCGGCACGGTCGCGCACCTTGCGCGCCTCCGACTCCCGCGTCTGCTTGATCGCGGTCTCGGCAAGATCGCGGATGATCGTGTCGACGTCGCGGCCGACGTAGCCGACTTCGGTGAACTTGGTCGCCTCGACCTTGATGAATGGAGCGTCGGCGAGCTTTGCCAGCCGGCGCGCGATTTCGGTCTTGCCGACGCCGGTCGGTCCGATCATCAGGATGTTCTTCGGGGTGATTTCCTGCCGCAGCGGATCGGCGACCTGCTGGCGCCGCCAGCGATTGCGCAGCGCAATCGCGACCGCGCGCTTGGCCGCGTCCTGGCCGACGATATGCTTGTTGAGCTCGTGGACGATCTCCTGCGGTGTCATCGACGACATGGCGGTTGCACCAAAAAAGAAGGCCGCCCACTCGGGGCGGCCAGGTCATTTTACTCCGTCCGGTGCGTGCCGGCCGGGGCGGGACTATCTGCGACGGCACCTCGCCAGTTGCGCCGGCGCGGCGTCTCGCCGAACCGAGACTACGGCGCGAACAGATTGACGCAGGAACCCGCTTGCGCCGGCGCGTCGGCGATCGCGCCGCCGTGCGGAATGCACTGGTCGGGCGGCAGCGGCACGCCTTGCTCCACCTGGCGCACGAGCAGGTCGAACGCGCGCTGCGCGTGCGGCTCGATCAGCTCGAGTTGCGGAAAGAAGTCCTGGTAGGTTTCGATGTGGTTGCCGTTCTGCACCTCGTACAGCCGATACGCCGGACGAGGCGGATAGGCACCGTGTGCGGCGCCGAGCGCAAAGTGCACTTTTCGCCGATACGTACGCGCGTGGTGATCGATCGGCAGCAGCGCGTCCATCGTGCCGGCGACGGTGATCAGCGGGCGCTGGAT
>JBDTXW010000010.1:0-23556 GCA_040005975.1 Betaproteobacteria bacterium
GCGAGGAGCCGGCGATGGAAGCGCTCGGCGTCCTGCGCCGTGTCCAGCGAGATCGCGCAGGCGGCTACGCCGGGAACACCGAAGTCGTTGGTCGTGCTGCCGATGCAGAAGATCAGCGTGTCGTACGGCAGCGTGCGCTCGGGCAGGATCTGCCTGCCGTCATCGTCGACGACCGCCTGCAGCTTGAACTCGCGGCGAGCCCGGTTCAGGCCGGCGACGGCGCCCTGGCGAAAGCGGAAGTTATGCCAGTACGCGACGGCAGGGTAATCGACGTCGTGCGCACTCGCATCCATGCGGCCGGCCGCGACCTCGTGCAGCAGCGGCTTCCACACGTGGGTTTCGGCACGATCGACCAGCGTGACCGCCGCCTTGCCCGGGCGGCCCAGCTTGTCGCCGAGCGCGGTCGCCAGCGGCAAGCCCCCGGCGCCGCCGCCGACGATAACGATCCGATGCGCGCTCGCGGTTGCCCGGCCCGCCGCCGGCAGCCTCTTGTCGTCAGTCACCGCGCACCGTCCCTTGGCGCCGGGAATCGGCGGCGCGGCGCCAGCCCCGGCCGAGCCGTTCCGGGCCGTGCGTCTGGTCGGCGGCGAAGGTAAAAGCCGGGCCGAGGACGAGTGCAAGCGCGGCACCGCCGCGGGTCGGTTGCCGGAGGATCACCGGCCGATTCTACCCCGCGGCCCGACGGCCCCGGCCGACGTTGGAGGGCTTGGTACCCGCGCAAGCCGGCTCCGGGTAGAATAACGGCGCCCGCTGTAAGCTATGGCAGGTCGCTTCGACCAAAGGCATGAGCGTGGGACGCGCTCGCGCCCGGTGGAGCGAAACCGGGCCTTGACCCGAGATCCACTACAGGAGAGCACGAGATGAACATGAAACATGCGGTAAGGGCGTTGACGTTTGGCGCGATGCTGGGGATAGCCGCCCTGTCGACGTCGGTCGCACTGGCCGACGATACCGACACCGGGCTGGGCCCGTTCACGACGCACATGAGGAAGATGACCAACAAGGAAGGCATGATCACCAAGAAAGACTTCATGGCGATGATGGAGAAGCGGTTCGACGCGATGGACAAGTCCAAGAAAGGCATGATTTCGTCGGCCGACGCGATGAAGATCTTCTCGGACAAGCCATAGGCGAGATGTCCGCCGCGATGCCGGCTCCGCAAGGGGTCTGACGTCGCGCCATCGTAGACATCGGCAACAACGGACAAGGGCGGCTTCGTGCCGCTCTTGTCCGTTTCCAACGCCAAACGCGCCGGCACTCGCCGGCGTTGCAACAAATCCCGGACCACGGCATCCTCCATCCGATGAACCGGACACTTCTGCCCGAAGCGGTCGAGCGCTATGTCGCGCACGAGATCGCGCAGGAAACCCCGGTGCAGCGCCGGCTCCGTGCGGAAACGGCGCGCATGCCGCATGCCGGGATGCAGATCGGCGCCGACCAGGGCGCGCTGCTCGCGCTGCTGGCGAAGCTCGTCGGGGCGCGCCGGGCGATCGAGATCGGCACGTTCACCGGTTACAGCGCGCTGGCGGTCGCTCAAGCGTTGCCGTCCGACGGCAAGCTCATCTGCTGCGATGTCAGCGAGGAATGGACGAGCGTCGCCCGGCGCTATTGGCAGGAAGCCGGCGTCGCCGATCGCATCGAGCTTCGGCTGGCTCCCGCCACCGACACGCTTGCGGCGCTGTTGGGCCAGGGCGGCGCAGAGACCTTCGACCTGGCGTTCATCGACGCCGACAAGGCGAACTACGATGCCTATTACGAGGGCTGCCTGAAGCTCATCCGCCGCGGCGGCGCGATCGCGCTCGACAACATGCTCTGGTCAGGCAAGGTCGCCGATCCTGGCGTGCACGACGAGGATACCGACGCGCTGCGCGCGCTCAACGCCAAGATCCGCGATGACGACCGCGTCGACGCCTGCCTGCTGACCGTCGGCGACGGCGTGATGCTGGCCAGGAAGCGCTAGCGACCGCTATTTGCTTGGCGCGTCCTTCGCTGGCTGCACGGCCGAGGCTGCAGCGAATACAGGCGCTACGACAGGCGCCACTGCGCTCGCTGGCGCCGTGATCGACAGCGGCGCAATCGCGATCCTGCGATCGCCACCATGCAGTGCGAGCAGCGGCACGATCATCAGCGCGACGATGTTGATGATCTTGATCAGCGGATTGACCGCGGGTCCCGCCGTGTCCTTGTAGGGATCGCCGACGGTGTCACCGGTGACCGCGGCCTTGTGCGCGTCAGAGCCCTTGCCGCCGTGATGCCCGTCCTCGATGTATTTCTTGGCGTTGTCCCAGGCGCCGCCGCCGGTCGTCATCGAAATGGCGACGAACAATCCGGTGATGATCGTTCCCATCAGCAAGCCGCCGAGCGCGACCGGGCCGAGCAGGAGACCCACCACCACCGGCACCAGCACTGGCAGCAGCGAAGGAATGATCATTTCGCGGATCGCCGCCTTGGTCAGCATGTCGACCGCGACGCCGTATTCCGGCTTCGACGTGCCGGCCATGATGCCCGGAATCTCCTTGAACTGCCGGCGTACCTCGACGACGACCGCTCCCGCCGCACGGCCGACGGCCTCCATCGCCATCGCACCGAACAGGTACGGGATCAACCCGCCGAGGAACAGTCCGACGATCACCATGTGGTCGGAAAGGTCGAAGCTTACGTTGATGTTCGCGCCGGACAGCGCGTGCGTGTAATCGGCAAAGAGCACCAGTGCGGCGAGCCCTGCCGATCCGATCGCGTAGCCCTTGGTGACGGCCTTGGTCGTGTTGCCGACCGCATCGAGCGGATCGGTGATCGCGCGCACCGACTCGGGCAGATCGGCCATCTCGGCGATGCCGCCGGCGTTGTCGGTGATCGGTCCGTACGCATCGAGCGCCACGATGATACCGGTCATCGACAGCATGGCCGTCGCGGCGATCGCTATGCCGTAGAGACCGGCCAGCCAGTACGACGCCAGAATCGCAATGCAGACGGAAATTACGGGCCACGCGGTCGATTTCATCGACACGCCGAGGCCGGCAATGATGTTGGTCGCGTGGCCCGTCGTCGAAGCCTGCGCGACGTGGCGAACCGGCTTGAATTCGGTCGCCGTGTAGTACTCGGTGATCACCACCATCGCCGCGGTCAGCGCGAGACCGATCAGGCCGGCGCCCCACAGATGCAATGTCGACAACTCCGGATTGGTCGCGGCGACGCCGCCCATCAGCCAGTCGGTAATGAACCAGAAGCCGATCGCCGAGAGTCCGCCGGCGACCATCAGCCCGCGGTAGAGCGCGTTCATGATCTTGCCGCCCGTCCGCGCCTTGACGAAGAAACAGCCGACGATCGAGGCCAGGATGGAGAAGCCGCCCAGCGCCAGCGGATAAGTCACCGCGGCCTCGGCGTAGGTCGGCAGCAACAGCGCGCCCAGCAGCATCGTCGCGATGATCGTCACCGCGTAGGTTTCGAACAGGTCGGCCGCCATGCCCGCGCAATCGCCGACGTTGTCGCCGACGTTGTCGGCGATCACCGCCGGGTTGCGCGGGTCGTCTTCCGGAATGCCGGCCTCGACCTTGCCGACCAGGTCGGCGCCGACATCGGCGCCCTTGGTGAAGATGCCGCCACCCAGCCGCGCGAATATCGAGATCAGCGAGCCACCGAACGCGAGGCCGACCAGTGGTTCGATGACGCCGTGCAGGCCTTCCCTGGTCGCGTTGGGGACGTAGTGCGCCGATTGCACCAGGTACCAGTAAAAGCCGGCGACGCCGAGCAGGCCGAGACCGACGACCAGCAGACCCGTGATCGCGCCGCCGCGAAACGCGACGGCGAGTGCCTCGTTCAAGCCGCTGCGTGCCGCTTCCGCGGTGCGCACGTTGGCGCGTACCGAGACGTTCATGCCGATGAAGCCGGCGATTCCCGACAGCAGCGCGCCGACGGCAAAGCCCGTTGCCGTTCGCCACGAGAGGAACGCGCCGATCACCACCAGCAGAATGATGCCGACTACCGCAATCGTCGCGTATTGGCGATTCAGGTACGCCTGCGCGCCCTGCTGAACGGCGGCGGCGATCTCCTGCATGCGCGCGTTGCCGGCGGGCTTGCGCATGATCCAGGTGATCGACCAGCCGCCGTAGACCAGCGCGGCGATCGCGCAGACGAGCGCGAAGACGAGTGCGGTTGACATGTGCATCCCCTAAAAGTGGCGAGCGAATCGTTGTTGTGCCCGGCCGGGCGGGCGCCAGGAGGCGGTTGCGTCGCGCTCGCGGCAGGCAAGCGGACGGCGAACCGCGAAAACATGCTATTTTGCCAGCGCCCGGTCCAAAAAGTCGAGCCGATCCTGACCCCAGAACGGTTCGTCTCGATAGATGTACGTCGGCGCGCCGAAGACCTGGCGGTCGATCGCCTCCTGCGTGAGCGCCTCATAGCGCTGGCCGATGTCCGCGCTGGTCGCGCCTTGCGCCAGTGACTTGGCGTCGAGTCCCTGCTCGGACGCAATCGCGGCGAGTGTATCCGCATCGGCGATGTTGCGTTCTTCGGCCCACACCGCGCGCAGCAAGGCGCCGGTGAGCTTCAGCGCCCCGGAGACGTCTCCCTCTTCTCGCGCCGCAAGAATCCATTTCGCCGCAAGCTCGGCCGGGACCGGAAAATGCCGCGGCTGCACATTGAGCGGCAAGCCCAGGTGCTTCGACCAGCGCGCGAGCTCGACCAGCCGGTACGACTGACGCTGCGGCGCCCGTTGCTTCAGCGGCAATCCGCCTGACACGGCGAACACGCGGCCCAGGTCGATCGGCTTGACGCTGACCGACGCGCCGTGTCTGCCGGCGATGGCGACGAAGCGCTCGTGTCCCAGATAGGTGAACGGCGATACCGGGGCAAAATAGTAGTCGATGGCGCGGGTCACTTTGGCTTCCTCTTCGACGCGTGGGGGTCGCAGACTATCGCTAGATTGAAAACGAGCTCGCCAGCTTTTTCGCGACCGCGACGTTCTTCAGCCGCACGTACTGCGGCAGGCCGTCGCGGAATGGCGGGAAAGCCTCGCCGCGCGTCAGCGGCGACAGGTACGCGCGCGCCTTGGCGGTGATTCCGTAACCGTCGGCGCTGATGTAATCCCGCGGCAGCTTTTTCTCGACGTTGGCCACGTTGTCGAGCGGGACCGCTTCGATCTTCCAGCGGTACGGCTTGTCGGAAGTGCGCACGATCGCCGGCATCACGGCGCTCTCGCCCCGTACGGCGAGCTCGACCGCAGCGCGGCCCACCGCGTAAGCCTGCTCGAGGTCTGTCTTCGACGCCAGATGCCGCGCAGCGCGCTGCAGATAGTCGGCTACCGCCCAATGGTATTTGTGGCCGAGCTTCTCCTTGACCAGCGCGGCGATCATCGGCCCGACACCGCCCAGTTGCGCATGCCCGAACGCGTCCTTCGTGCCGGCTTCGGCCAAGAGCTTTCCCTGCGCGTCGCGCAGCCCTTCCGAGACGCCGACGCAGCAATAGCCGGCTTGCGCGACCTTCGCGTCCAGGCGCGCCAGGAATTTCGCCTCGTCGAATGCGATCTCGGGAAAAAGCAGCAGCAGCGGAATCGGCGTGTCTGCATCGTCGGCCAGCCCGACCGCGGCGGTGATCCAGCCGGCATTGCGTCCCATAACCTCCAGCACGAACACGCGGGTCGAGGTCTTCGCCATCGAGGCAACGTCGAAAGCGGCCTCGCGCATCGACGTCGCGACATACTTGGCGACCGAGCCGAAGCCTGGACAGCAATCGGTCACCGCCAGATCGTTATCGACGGTCTTCGGCACGTGCACGGCGATCAGCGGATAGTCGAGCCGCGCCGCCATCTGCGCTACCTTGAGACAGGTGTCGGCCGAGTCGTTGCCGCCGTTGTAGAAAAAATAGCCGATGTCGTGGGCGCGAAAGACATCGATCAGGCGCTCGTACTGCGCGCGGTCACGGTCGATGCCGGCGAGCTTGTAGCGGCACGAGCCGAAGGCGCCGGCCGGCGTGTGCATCAGCGCGGCGATCGCCCGCGACGATTCCCGGCCGGTGTCGATCAGGTCCTCGGTAAGCGCGCCGATGATGCCGTTGCGGCCGGCGTAGACACGGCCGATGCTGCGCTTGTGTTGCCTCGCGGTCTGGATGACGCCGCAGGCGCTGGCGTTGATCACGGCGGTCACACCGCCAGACTGCGCGTAAAAGGCGTTGCGTCGACTCAAGGCTGGCGGCGAATGAATCATCGTTGGGAAGGCGGCGATTGTAATTGACGCGCCTTGCCACGTCCAACTTTCGCGCCGCGAGCGTCGGCACCGGCGCCGTTCACGCGCGCTGTGCGTCGAGCGTGGCCAGCAGCGTCTGCGCGGAAGCGAAATCGGGCGCGAGCTCGAGCGCGCGCTGCAAACAGCCCCGTGCGCGCACGAGATCCCCGCGCTCGCGATGGATTTCGGCGAGGTTGTAGAGCAAGGTGGGATTGTTCGGCCGCACGGCGACCGCCTGCGCCTGGGCGAGCTCGGCATCGGCCAGCCTGCCCCTTGCCCGGCAGGCGAGCGCCAGCGTATTGAGCGCCCAGGGGTCGCCCGGGCTCGCGGCCAGCGCTTCCCGGCAACGCGCTTCCGCGCTGGCGAAATCGCGACCTCGCAGGCTTGCCGCTGCATCCTCGAGCAGTTGCTTTACCCGCGCGGCCAGCGCATTGCGCGGACCGCTCCACTTGGCGTAGATCGCATCGCGGAAGCGCGCGAAGCGGGCCGCATCCTCGTTGCCGCCGACGCCGGTCCCCGAGCTGCCGAGGTCGACGTGCCACTCGAAGGTCTGCCGCGGCTCGAAATGAAAGTTCGTGTGCTGCGCGCACTGCAGGAAAAAATCCCAGTCCTGCATAATTTCGAACGCCTCGTCGAAGCGACAGCCGTCGGCGACCAGGCTTTGCGCAAACAGCGCGGTCGACAGGTGGATGAAGTTCCGCTCGTAGAGCTCGGATAGTGCGTAGGGCTTTCCCCAGGATTCGGTATGGCCATCGGCAAACCGACCGAGCGCCAGCGTGTAGATCAGCCGCGCTCCGCGAGCATTGCGCTGCGCGGCGACGAGCCCGGCGACGTGGCCGGGGAGCAGCAGGTCGTCATCGTCGAGAAACGTAATCCAGTCGCCGCGCGCGGCGTCGAGGCCCGCGTTGGCAGCCTGCGGCCGCGACAGGCGAACCTCGCTCTTCACCAGTCGCAACGGATGGCCGCCCCTGCGATCGGGCAGCGCCGGATGATCGCGCCCACTGGCGGCGACGACGATCACTTCGAGGCAGGGGTAGTCCTGCAGGCCGATCGAATCGAGTGCCGCCTGCAGCGAAGCGCGCGCGCTGCTGCGTACGATCAGGCTGACCACGGGGGGCAGTGTGTCGGCCATGCGCGCTACGCTCCGCCGAGCGCGCGCCGCGTCGCTTCGAGAAAGGCTCTGCCATAGCGCAGGTCCGGCTCCAGGTGGCAGCCTTCTGCCCACTCGTTCCAGGCGTTGACGAACAGGATGCGCTCGTCACCGCCGTGCCACTCGCGCGTAAGCGCCGCGGCGGCGCCAAGCCAGCGCTCGTAGTTGGCAGGCTCCGCGTTGACAAAGCAGCGCGCGATGTCGGGCACGCGCGCGGTGTTGTCCCAGCCGGTCATCACGCCGCGGAACAGCCGATAGCCCGGATGCGGCCGCGCGAGAGCGTTCTGCGCGCATGAAACGTAGTCGAGGACGTCGCCCTGAAACCCGTTGCGGACGCTGCCGGGGTCGGGCGAGATTTCCTGCGAACGGGTCAGATGCGGAGGAAACTCCACGGCCGCGTCGTAGCCGATTGCCGCCGGATCCATCGTTGTCTGGTTGACGCTTTGCACGAGCGCGAGATAGAGATCGGGATGACCGGCGTCCCGTGCGGCGCTGCGCCAGACCTGCGCCCAGCGCTGCGGTTCCGGAATCGCATCGGGACAGTAGACGAGCAGCAGCGGCTTGCCGTCGATGCGAACATAGCGCCGGTCGGCGAATGCCGGCAGCAGGTCGCGCAGCAGCGCCGGCGCATCGCCGTCGCGATAGCGCTGCTCGATCAGGATGTCGCGGTCGAGGCCATCCCAGCGCCGCGTCCACGTCTCGTTGGCCCAGCAGATGCAGAATGGAAAATCGGGCGCGCCCGATGCCAGCACTTCGTCGAACGGACGCTGCAGCAGACGCTTGCCGGAAAACCAGTAGTGGTAATAGCAGAACGCACCGATGCCATGCGCGCGCGCCAGCGCCGCCTGCTGCGCACGCGTCTCCGGTACGCGCAGGTCGTAAAAGCCCAGATCGGCGGGCAGGCGGGGCTGATAATGGCCGGCGAAATTCGGCCTGCCGCGAACGACGTTGCGCCACTCGGTGAATCCCGCGCCCCACCAGGCGTCGTTCTCCGGAATCGGATGGAACTGCGGCAGGTAGAACGCGATAGCGCGAATGTCGGCGCTCATCGTCGGGTTCGGTGCGCGATCGGTGACCGGCCGACCTGCCCGGCGGCCGCGTCAGCGGCGCAGCGCGGCAAGCACGGCATCTTTGATGGCATCGACCGAGCCCATCCCGTCCACGCTGCGATATTCGGGCGCGCTCGGATCGCCGCTCGCCGCCCACTGCCGGTAATAGGCGATCAGCGGCTCGGTCTGCGCATGATAGACGGCGAGGCGCTTCTTGACCGTTTCCTCCTTGTCGTCCTCCCGCTGGATCAGCGACTCGCCTGTGATGTCGTCGCGTCCCGCGACCTTGGGCGGATTGAATTTGACATGATAGCTGCGGCCGGATGCTGGATGAACGCGGCGGCCGCTCATGCGCTCGACGATGGCGGCATCGGGCACCGCAATTTCGAGAACGAATTCGATCGGCACCGCGGCTTCCTTCATCGCATCGGCCTGCGGAATCGTGCGCGGAAATCCGTCGAACAGATAGCCGTTAACGCAATCGGACGCCTTGAGCCGCTCCTTGACCAGCGCGATGATGATGTCGTCCGACACCAGCGCGCCCGAATCCATCACCTTCTGGGCTGCCACGCCGAGCGGCGTTCCCGCCTCGACCGCGGCGCGCAGCATGTCGCCGGTGGAGATCTGCGGTATGCCGTACGCCTCCTTGATGAACGCGGCCTGCGTTCCCTTTCCTGCACCGGGTGGGCCGAGCAGTATCAGTCGCATGATCGGAATCGCAGTGGTCGATGGTGCGACGCCATGCCATCGACCGGCGCAGCGAAGCGCGCCGCGATTCTGGCCGGAATCAGAGAGCCGGTCAAACCTTGCCGGCCGCGTAAAGCATGCGCACGCGGTCGAGATCTTGCTGCGTGTCGACGCCCGGAGCCGGCGCGCCGCGTGTCACGCTGACGACGATCCGGTAGCCGTGCCACAGGGCGCGCAGCTGTTCGAGCGCTTCGAAGCGCTCGGGCGGCGCAGGCGCCAACGACGGAAAGCGCCTGAGAAAAGCGACGCGGTACGCATACAGGCCGTAGTGCCGATACAGCGGGAGGCCGGCGGGCAGCTCCCGGCGATCGAGAGAGAACGCGTCGCGCGCCCACGGTATCGTCGCACGGCTGAAGTAGAGCGCATAGCCGGCGTGATCGAGCACCACCTTGACCACGTTGGGATTGAACGCTTCATCCGGATTTTCGATCGGATGGCATGCGGTCGCAATCGCTGCGTCCGAATGCTCGTTCAGCCTGTCGGCGACCGCCCGGATCAACGCCGGCTCCAGCAACGGCTCGTCACCCTGCACGTTGACGACGATCGCTCGCTCGTCGAGGCCGAGCTGCGCCGCCGCTTCGGCAAGACGGTCCGTGCCGGTTGGATGATCACCGCGCGTCATGGCAACGTCGATGCCGTAGCGCGCGACTGCGGAACGTATCCGCTCGTCGTCGGTGGCAACAACGACGTTCGCCGCGCCGCTCATCCTGGCGCGTTCGGCGACGCGAACCACCATCGGCTTGCCGCCAATGTCAGACAACGGCTTGCCCGGCAGCCGGGTCGACGCGTAGCGGGCCGGAATGAGGACAGTGAACAAGACGGTACGGAACCAGGCGCTCAGCGCGCTCTTCGGCGCGGGACAAACGGCGCCGATCGCGTCATCGGCGCGCCGTTTCGCGCCTCACTCGAATTCGGAAGGTGCAAGCTTCCGCGCCTCTTCTTCGAGCATGACGGGAATGCCGTCGCGGATGGGGTACGCGAGCCGCGCCGTCTTCGAGATCAGTTCCTGGCGTTCGCGGTCGTAGACGAGCGGGCCCTTGGTCACCGGGCAAACCAGAAGTTCAAGCAGCTTTGGATCCACGTAAGCCTCTCTCGACCAGCGCGAACAGCGTCGGCTCGACCGTCGCGGTGACCGGGAGGGCCCAGCAACGGTCGTCGGCGAAGGTCTTGCATTTTACCGCATCTTTCTCAGTCATCAGGATCGCCGTGGCGCCGGGCAGTGCCAGGTCGGCGGCAGCGTATCGATGATGATCGGGGAACGAATGGCAGATCGCTGCGATGCCGAGCGCCGCGAGCTGCGCAAAAAAACGCGCCGGGTCGCCGATGCCGGCGATCGCGTGCACGGTGCCCGAGCGGAAAAGCGCAGCGTCGGCGCTGACGGCTGCGGCGTTGACCCGAACGAAACGGTCACCGGTGAGCGTCATCGTGAATTCACGGCCCGAGCGCGAGGTCGCGCCGCCGAGACGAACGATCGCGTCTACCTGCGCGAGGCGCGCCGCGGGTTCGCGCAGCGGTCCCGCCGGAAGCGGCAAACCGTTGCCCAGTCCGCGCCTCGCATCGATCACGGCGATTTCGATGTCGCGCGCAAGCGCGTAGTGCTGCAGCCCATCGTCCGCGATGATCAGGTTGCAATCGGAGTGGGCCGCGAGGAGCGCGCGCGCCGCCGCGGGTCGATCGGCGCCGATCCACACCGGAAGGCCGGTGCGCGCGAGCAGCAAAGGCTCGTCGCCAACGGCGTCGGGGTCGTCGTCGGCGCGAACCACGCGCGGCGCACCGCTGCTCCCCCGATAGCCGCGGCTCACGATGCCAGGGCGCCAGCCGCGGCGCGCGAACTCATTCGCCAGCGCGATCGTCAACGGCGTCTTGCCGCTGCCGCCGACAGCGATGTTTCCGACGATGATGACCGGCACCGGAAGCCGCTCTATCCGGAACAGCCCGTGGCTATAGAGCGCACGCCGCACGATGGCCGCACCGCGAAAGACCAGCGCGGCCGGGAAGAGCAGGGCGGCCAGCGGCGTCAGCCGCGGTGAAAACCACGCGGCAACGAGGCGCTCGCTCAATCTCATTGCAACCTGTCCCGTGTCAGGCGCCCGGATTCCGAGCGGCGCGCGTACCCCAAGCTGCCAAATCGGTTGCCGATTGCGGGTGGTCTGGAAGGGCCCGCTCCCGGACCGATCGTCACCTGGCGGGAGTCTGGGTGGCGAAAGTGATGTGGATCAGACCGGCCTGACGCGCGGCCTCCATCACATGGATCACCGACTGGTGAGTGGCGTTGGCGTCGGCATTGATGATGACCACTGGTTCCTTGGCGCCGCCGGCGGCCCGACTCAGCGCCTCGGCCAGCGCGCCGACCGTCGTGAACGGCATCAGCGTCTTGTCGATCATGTATTGGCCCTGCGCGCTAATGCCGATGTTGATCTCCTTTGGCCGTTGCTGCATCGGGTCGGCGTTCGCCTCGGGCAACGTGATCTTGAGCTCGGCGACCCGCTGGTAGGTCGTCGTTACCATCAGGAAGATCAGGATCACCAGCAACACGTCGATCAGCGGAATGAAGTTGATCTCCGGTTCGTCGCGATGTCGGGTGCCGCGCAGATTCATCGCCGCGCGCCCTTCGCGTGCGGTGGACGTGCCGATCGCCTGCCGCACGACCGCGAGGCGAGCGTCGATCCGTCCACTATTTGCGCTCCCCGTGCGCGAGCTCGACCAGCTTGATCGCCTGCTGCTCCATCTCGAGGATCAGCGCATCGACCTTGGCCCGGAAGTGGCGGTAGAAGATCATGCTGGGTATCGCGACGATCAGGCCCAGCGCGGTGTTGTACAACGCGACCGAGATGCCATGCGCCAGCAGGATCGGGTTCGACCCGGTCGAGGTCTGCGAGCCGAAGATCTCGATCATGCCGACGACCGTACCGAACAGGCCGAGCAGCGGGGACATTGCCGCGATCGTGCCGAGCGTCGTCAGAAAGTGCTCGAGCTCATGGCTGACGATGCGGCCAACCTCCTCGACTGCTTCCTTCATCACCGGGCGTGGACTCTTGACGTTGGCGAGTCCCGCCGCGAGCACCCGGCCCAGCGGGCCCTGCTTTGCGGTCTTCGCCAGAAGCTCGGGCGTCAAGCCGGTGCGCTTGTACTCGGCGAGCACCTTGTCGACCATGCCCAGCGGTGCCACGACGCTCTGACGCAGCGACCAGATCCGCTCGAATATCAGCGCGAGCGCGATTACCGATGCGAATATCAGCGGCCAGATTGGCCAACCCGCTGCCTGGATGATCGACCACACGAGATGGCACTCCGTCGAAGCAAAGCGTGAACTCTAGCTTGGACGTCGCGATTCGGCAAGGCGATGATGCGCTGGCGAGCGCGGCGCCGTGTCAGTCGCGAACGCCAAAGACCGCAGTCGCGACCCGCAAAGCGCCGCCTGCCGGACCCGCAAAGTCAGCTTCGCGTGCGGCGCCGCTTCCTGCTCCTTCCCCAGCGGTGCTCGGCCAGTGTCGCCGCGACCGCCGCGCCGGAGAGCAGAATGATCCAGCAAACGTATATCCAGATGAGGAAAAGCGGCAGCGCGGCGAGCGCACCGTAGACGATTTCGTAGGTCCGAACGTGAGTGATGTAGAAGGCGAAGCCGAACTTCGCTCCCTCGAATGCGACGGCGGCAAGCAGCCCGCCGATCAATGCCGCGCGCAGCGGAACCGGTCGCGCAGGGACGAGCTTGTAGGCCAGCGTCAGCAGCACCGTGCCGATCGCCAGGGAAAACGGCCGCGCTACGTAGGGCAGCGCGGCGGAGGCGAGTGGCACGGCGGCCACTGAGGTGTCGATCAGCCAGGACGTCGCGTACACCGCCGCGCCGATCAGCGCCGGCACGGCGACGAAGCCCAGCGCATAGACGATGATGCGCCGTGGCAGCGAGCGCGCTTCGTAGACTCCCCAGATCGCGTTGATCTCGCGCTCGACTTGCGCGATCAGCAGCACCGCGGTCAGCACGACGATCGCAGTGCCGATACCCTTGAGATCCGCCGTCTTGGCGGTGAAGTCGGCCAGGTACTGTCGTGCGGGTCCCGCGCTGCCGGGCAGCAGAAACCTGAGCAGGACTGGCTGCAGCGCTTCCTGCCAGCGCTCGAACATCGAGTACGGCGCGACGTAGGCGAAGGCGACGGTGAACAGCGGGACGACGCCGAGCAGGGTCGTGAACGACAGGCTTGCGGCGATGCGCGCGAAGCGCGTGGCGTGCAGGCGCCGGACGACCCGCACGACGAACATCGCAAGAGCGCGCGTCCGTGCGAACACGGCTATTGCGGCCAGCCGTTCATGCCAGCGCACGCACGAGCAACCACGCGAGCGCGGCAAGGAAGGCGGAGCACGGTATCGTGAGCACCCACGCCCAGACGATCCGCTCGGCGACGCCCCATCGCACCGCGGACAGCTTGCGCGTCGCGCCGACGCCAACGATCGCCCCGGTGATCGTGTGCGTGGTCGACACCGGAATGCCCAGTCCGGTCGCCACGAACAGCGTGATTGCGCCGCCGGTTTCTGCGCAGAAGCCGCCGACGGGCTTGAGCTTGGTTATCCGCATGCCCATCGTCTTGACGATTCGCCAGCCTCCGAACAGCGTGCCGAGCGCCATCGCCGCCTGGCAGCTCAACACGACCCAGAATGGCACGTGGAACGTCGGGCCACCGATGCCCGAAGCAAACAGGACCATCGCAATGATCCCCATCGTCTTCTGCGCATCGTTGCCGCCGTGACCCAGGCTGTACATCGATGCGGAGACGAACTGCAGGCGCCGGAACCAGCGGTCGATCCGATGCGGCGCGGTGTGCGCGAAGATGTGCGCGACAGCGACCATCAGCGCCATGCCGAGCACGAATCCGAACAGCGGCGAGAGCACGATCGCCAGCGTAATCGTCAGCAAACCCTTGCCGATCAGCGCGGCAAAACCGCCTTTCGCTACCGCGGCGCCGGCAAGGCCGCCGATCAGCGCGTGCGACGACGATGACGGTATGCCGTAGTACCAGGTGATCGCGTCCCAGGCGATCGCACCCAGCAGCGCGCCGAGGATCACGTAATGATCGACGACTGACGCGGCAATCACACCGGTCCCGATAGTGTTCGCCACGTGCAGCCCGAAGACCAGGAATGCGACGAAGTTGAAGAATGCCGCCCAGGCAACCGCATAATGCGGACGCAGCACCCGTGTCGAGACGATCGTCGCAATCGAGTTCGCGGCGTCGTGAAAGCCGTTCATGAAGTCGAACGCCAGCGCGATGGCGATCAGCAGGACAACCGCGCCGAACGCGAAGTTTGCCGCTTCCATGAGTTCAGGCGTTCTCGAGCACGATGCCCTCGATCAGGTTGGCCACGTCCTCGCACTTGTCGGTGACCGTCTCGAGCAGCTGGTAGATCTCCTTGAGCTTGATGATCTCCTTGACGTCGGATTCCTCGCGAAAGAGCTTCGCCATCGCTGAGCGCATCACGTGATCGGCGTCGGTCTCCAGCCGGTCGATCTCGGCGCATATCTTGAGGATCGCATCGGGATCGTCGATCGACCGCAACTTCGACACGGCCTCCTTGACCTTGGCGGTGCAGGCGACGCAGATATCGCCCAGATGCCTGGCCTCGGGCGGAACCGCGCGTACGTCGTAGAGGAAAAGGCACTGGGCGACGTCCTCGATCAGATCGAGTATGTCATCCATGCCTGTGATCAGCTGGTGGATTTCGTCGCGATCGAGCGGCGTGATGAACGTCTGGTGCAGCAGGGCCATGGTTTGGTGGGTGATGTGATCGGCCTGCTTTTCATAGCGCTCGATATTGCGGCGGCGTAGCTCGAGATCGCCGATGTCCTCGAGCAACGCCTTGAGTTCGCCGGCGGCCAGCACCGCCAGGTCGGCATGCTGATTGAAAAAATCGAAGAACTTTCCTTCGCGGGGCAGAAGGCTGGCCATCGGTTCCCCCTGATGGCGGCAAAGGGTCGGAATCGCCGCGCATGATTATCGCATCACCGGCCGCGGGCAACGTAGGGATTGGAACACCGCCCGTGGGCGAATCCCGGAGATTGACGGACCGCTCGCGAGCCGCATAGACTCGTCTCAGACGTTGCCCGGTGGCTTGTTTCTTATCCCAAAGGACGATGGACCCCCGCAAACTCGGCAACACCGGATTCGACGTTGCGCCGCTCGCGTTCGGCGGCAACGTGTTCGGATGGACGGCAGACGAAGCGATGTCGTTCCGGCTGCTCGATGCATTCGTCGCCGCGGGGTTCAACCTGATCGACACGGCGGACTCGTACTCACGCTGGGTGACGGGCCACAAGGGCGGCGAATCGGAGACGATCATCGGGCGGTGGATCGCACGGCGCGGGCGGCACGACGACGTGATCATCGCGACCAAGGTCGGGTCCGACATGGGTCAGGGGCACAAGGTTCTGCGCAAGGGCTACATCCTGCAGGCCGCGGAAGCGTCACTGCGCCGGCTTCAGGTCGACCGCATCGACCTCTACCAGTCGCACTGGGATGACGAGAACACTCCGCTCGAGGAAACGCTCGGTGCGTACGAGCAGTTGCTGCGGGAAGGGAAGGTCAGGGCGATCGGTGCATCGAACTACTCGGCCGCCCGTCTGGCCCAAGCGCTCGAAGTGAGCGAAGCGCAGGGATTGCCGCGCTACGCGACGCTGCAGCCGCAGTACAACCTGTACGAACGCGCGGACTTCGAAGGCGAATTGCAGACGATGTGCATCCGCGAGAATATCGGCGTGATCACGTACTTCTCGCTGGCTGCGGGATTTCTCACGGGGAAGTACCGATCGGCAGCGGACTTCGCCAAGAGCGCACGCGGACCTGGGATCAAGAAATACCTGAACCCGCGTGGGTTGAAGATCCTCGACGCGGTCGACGCGGTTGCGCGGGGGTGCAACGCGACACCGGCGCAAGTGTCGCTCGCGTGGCTGATGTCGCGACCCGGCGTTACCGCGCCCATCGCGAGTGCGACCAACCTGGATCAGCTGCAGGAGATCTTGCGTGCGACACAGATCGGGCTCGACGCGGAGGCTATGGCCACACTGGACCAGGCGAGTGCGTGATCCGGTGTAAGGTTCGCCGCCCCGCCACGACCAAGAACTGCGCGCGGGGGAGCGACGCGCTATCCTGACAAAACGACGATGCGAGGGCTGACACGATGACGACGACGCCTGACTCGACACAAACAGCGGTGCTGGGCGGCGGCTGTTTCTGGTGTCTCGAGGCGGTATTCGACCAGCTCGCCGGCGTGCAGGCAGTGGAGTCAGGCTATGCCGGAGGCCGTACGGCCGACCCGAGCTATGAAGCGGTATGCAGCGGTACGACGGGGCACGCCGAAGTCGTGAAGATCAGCTTCGATCCCGCCGTACTGTCGTTCCGCGACCTGCTGCGCGTGTACTTTTCCATTCACGATCCGACGACCAAGGACCGGCAGGGCAACGACTTCGGCACGCAGTATCGGTCGGTCATCTTTGCCCAGACGCCCGAGCAGAAAAGCGATGCCCAGGCGGTGATCGCGGAAATGACCGGCGCAGGAATCTGGCCGTCGCCGATCGTCACCGAAATCGCTGACGCGGCGACGTTCTACCCGGCGGAGAACTACCACCAGGAGTACTTCGAGCGCAATGGCCGACAGCCCTATTGCCAGGCGGTCGTCGCGCCCAAAGTGGCCAAGTTCAGGAAGCAGTACGTCGATCGGCTGAAGCGCTAGCGCGTCAGCCTCGCCGCGCGAACCAGCCGCCGCCGGCGAGCGCCGCGCCCACCGACCAGAATACCGGCGCCAGCCCGAGCGTCGATCCGACCGCGCCGAACAATAGCGGCACCGCGAACGTCGACGCATTGATGATCGACATGCGCACGCCGGCCGCCTCGCCCATCCTGCCCGCGGGCGCGATGCTGTGCAGCAGCGACATCACCATCGGCTGCGCGCTGCCGAGCGCCAATCCCAGCGTGAACGACAGGATCATCAGCGCCGCTGCGCTGGCTACGAATGGGAACAGCGCATAGGTCGCCGCGGCGATGAACAATGCCGCCGTCAGCACCTGCAGTTCGGTGAAGCTCCGCGCAATCCGCGGCATCATCAGGCGCACCGCAAAGGTCGCCGCGGCGAACGACGCGAGAATGACCCCGATGCGCGAGGCCGAAAGCCCGATCGTCGCACCGTAGATCGGAATGAAGAAGGTGTGCAGGTCCCATGCCATCGACAACAGTGCGTTGACGATGAATACGCGCTTGAGCCGGGGATTGCGGATCAGCTCGGCAAACCCGCCGGACGGCGCCTGCGCCTGGACGCGATGGCGACCGGGAAGCGACAAACCAGGCCGAGTCAATACCAGGACCGGCAACAGCGGCAGCAGCGCGAATCCGATGAAGGTGGCACCGAAACCCAGGTGGTCGATCGACAGCCCCGCCGAAAGCGGGCCACAGAAGCCCGAGATCGAGTAACCCAGCGCCAGGAGGCCAAAGTTCTTCGCGCGCTCGCCTGGCGGGCCCATCTCGCCGGTAGCGTTCTGTACCGATACCTGGAAGAGCATGAACGAGGCACCGATCAGCGAGGTGGCCGCGAACAGCACACCGATGCCCGGCCAGATGCACGGCAGCGCAGCGCCCAATGCAGTGCCGGCGGAGCCGATGAGCATCGGTCGCCGTACGCCGATCCGATCGGACAGGCGTCCGGCGGCGACGCTCAGCCATATCGGCAAAAATGCATACAGGCCCATCAGCGTGCCGACCACCAGCGGCGAAGCGCCGATCGACAACGCGTACAGCGACACCGTCACCCGGCTGCCCGCCAGCACCGAGTGGTTTACGATCGCCAGCGCGATAAGAACCGGAAAGCTGTATCGGCTGCGCCCGGCGGGCGCGCTCACGGCGCCAGCCGCTCGATCTGCCAGCGCGGACCACCGCGCCGATAGACGATGCGGTCGTGCAACCTCGATCTGCGGCCCTGCCAGAATTCGATCGACGACGGGAGCACGCGATAGCCGCCCCAGAACGGCGGCCGCGGCACCGCCGCGTTGTCGCCGGCGTAGCGCGCCCCGACCCCGGCGAATTCGCGCTCCAGCCAGTCACGATCGGGAATCGTCCGGCTTTGCGGCGACGCCCACGCACCGAGCCGCGACAAGCGGGGGCGGGAGGCGAAATACGCATCGGATTCCGCGCTTGCGACCTTCGTCGCCGTGCCCTCGATTCGCACCTGCCGCTCGAGCTCGATCCAGTGAAAGAGCAGCGCCGCATCAGGATGAATCGCGAGCTCGCGTCCCTTGCGGCTGTCGTGGTTGGTGAAAAAAACGAAGCCGTCGGGCCCGACCCCCTTGAGCAACACGATCCGCGCTGCCGGCCGGCCATCGGCGCCGACGGTTGCCAGGGTCATCGCCGTCGGCTCGGGCAGCGCCGCGCGGATCGCTTCCTGCAACCAGCGCTCGAACTGACACAAGGGATCGGGATCGACGTCCGCTTCGGTCAAAGCTTCGCGGTGGTACTCGCGGCGCAGTTCGGCGAGGTTCGGGGAGGGCGTCATGGTGCGAGTTCGGCATTATCGGCGATTTCGCCGCGACACGTGCGGTCCGGCTGGTCGCCGGCCCAGCCCGGCTGACGGCAGGGGTGCGCGGCTGAACGAGGCGTCGGCGCACGGCAGGGCGTTCGCGCTCCGGCGGCCGGATAGACGCGCCCCCCTCCGCGCGCTCGCTTCCGGGCCAACCAGCGACGCAACAATACCGGCGGCAGCCCTCGCAAACCGTGCACAATTTGCACACTATGCCTGCGGGAATGCGGTATATTTGTTCGCATGGAGAAAGCAGCAATGACAGGACATTGAGCTGACTCCATATTCATCGCCGTTGCATCGAAGCGATCAACCATCAGGAAGGAGTGCTATGGCTACTGCCAAGAAATCAGCAAAGAAGCCTGCAAAGAAGCCGGCTGCAAAGAAGCCCGCTGCGAAGAAGTCCGCAGCGAAAAAGCCCGCTGCGAAAAAAGCACCGGCAAAAAAGGCCGCTCCGAAGAAAGCCGCCAAGAAGCCCGCCGCAAAGCGCAAGCCCAATGCGGCGTTCATGAAAGCGATGACCCCTTCGTCAACGCTGGCCGCGGTGGTCGGCAGCATGCCGTTGCCGCGCACCGAGGTTACCAAGAAGATCTGGGACTACATCAAGAAGAACAAGCTGCAGGATTCGGTCAATCGGCGGCTGATCAATGCCGACGACAAGTTGCGACAAGTCTTCGGCGGCAAGCGGCAAGTGTCGATGTTCGAAATGACCAAGCTGGTTTCGAACCACCTCAAGTAGTTCGCATCGACCGGCGTGCCGGGAGCAACGGCACGCCGATGCGCCGCGCGGTCCGATCCTACGGCCGGCCATCGCCTCAGCGATGACCGGCCGTTAGTTTGTCTGCGGCACTGCGATCGGGAAGCACTCCTCCGCGCGTAGCGCGCGGCTCGCAGCGGCTACTTCGGCCGCGTCGGCCAATCGTCCTCATCGTCGGGCAGGATGCGAATGACGCGCGTGCGCTTGCCCCCGCCGTAGCGCTCCATCTGCGTCTCTACCGGATACAGCTCGGCAAGGCGCGCCCTCGCCTCGCTTTCGCTGTCGAATGTCAGGATCGCGCCATCGGCGCCGCGCACGTCGCTCCAGACGCCGTTCGGCGCCTCGATCTCGATCTTGTATCTCAGGGGTGCCGCCACCGTTCGTCCTCCCGTACGTCAGGCCGGAGACGCGCCCGCCTGCAGCGCGCGAATGCGCTCCTCGATCGGCGGATGCGTCGCGAACAGGGCCATGAACCCGGAATGATCGGTGATGCCGAACCCGGTCATCGATTTGGGCAGTTCGCCCGGCGGCAATCCGCCCAGACGCGCCAGCGCGTGCATCATCGGTTGCGGCGTGCCCAGCAGCCGCGCGCTGCCGGCATCGGCGCGAAACTCGCGGCGGCGCGAGAACCACGCGACGATCATGCTCGCCAGCACGCCGAGCACGATCTGGGCCACGATCATCGTGATGAAATAACCGGGGCCGCTGCCTCGTTCGGTGCGAAAGACGAGCCGGTCGACGAAAAACGCGACCACGCGCGCCAGGAACACGACGAAGGTGTTGACCACGCCCTGGATCAGCGTCAACGTGACCATGTCGCCGTTGGCGACGTGCGAAAGCTCGTGTCCGAGAACCGCTTCAATTTCCTCGCGAGACATCGAGCTCAGCAGGCCGGTCGACACCGCGACCAGTGCCGAATTGCGGAAGGCGCCGGTGGCAAACGCATTCGGCTCGCCCTCGTAGATCGATACCTCGGGCATACCGACGCCGGCCTTGTCGGCCAGCCGCTTGACCGTCGCCAGGAGCCAGGCCTCGTCCTCGTTGCGGGGCGTGCCGATCAGCTGGGCCCCGGTCGACCACTTGGCCATCGGCTTCGACATCAAAAGCGAAATAATCGCGCCGGTAAACCCGACGACCGCCGAAAAGACGAGCAAGGCGCCGACGTCGAGGCCGTTGGCCGCCAGCGCGCGGTCGAGACCCAGCACGCGCACGACGATCGACAGCACGACCAGCACCGCGATGTTGGTCAGCAGGAAAAGAAAAATGCGCTTCATCGATTTTCTCCGGCGGGCGGGCGGCAGAGAACCGATGGTAACGCCAACGCGCCGGCGGCGTCAGCGCACCGGTTCTAGCGTTTGGCGGGTGGGTCCTTACCCCACGAGTCGCGCAAGGTGACGGCGCGGTTGTATACGGGCCGGCCCACGGCGGCATCCCGGCTGTCGGCGACGAAGTAGCCGTGCCGCTCGAACTGGTAGCGGGCATCGCTCGGCGCGATCGCCAACGCGGACTCGACGTATGCCGTGACGACGCGCTTGCCTTGCGGGTTCAGGTCATCGAGGTAATTGCGCTCGGTCGGTTCGTCGAAATGAATTTCCTCGTCGACTGCGGTGTCGGTCGCGGGGCGCGAGGACGACGCATCGGCGCCCTCCTCGCGCGCGCGTCCCGGCTGTGGCACGATGAACAGGCGATCGTACAGGCGGACCTCGGCGCGCTCGGCGTGGCGCACCGAAAGCCAGTGGATGTTGCCCTTGACCTTGCGCGCCTCGGCGCCGGCTGTGCCGCTCCGGGTGTCGGGATCGTAGGTGCAGTGCACGGCCGTGACGGCGCCGCCCTCGTCCTTGTCGACGCCGACGCAGCGGATGACGTAGCCATAGCGCAGACGGACTTCGGCGCCGGGCGACAGGCGGAAATAGCCCTTCGGCGGGTGCTCCTGGAAATCGTCGCGCTCGATCCAGAGCTCCCGGTTCAGCGGCAGCGCGCGGCGACCGAGCTCGGGGTGCTGCGGGTGGTTCGGCGCAAAACAATCCTCGACACCGTCCACCGGATAGTTGTCGATCACCAGCTTGAGCGGATCGAGCACCGCGATGCGCCGCTCTGCGCGCTCGTTCAACTCGTCGCGCAGGCAGTCCTCGAGCACGCTCAGGTCGATCCAGGAATCGGACTTGGTCACGCCGATCCGCTCGGCGAACAGCCGAATCGATTCCGGCGTATAGCCGCGGCGGCGCAGTCCGACCAGCGTCGGCATGCGCGGATCGTCCCAGCCTTCGACATGGCCGCCTTCGACCAGCTCGAGGAGCTTGCGCTTGCTCATCACCGTGTAGGTTAGATTCAGCCGCGCAAATTCGTGTTGTTGCGGCAACGGCCGCTGCAACAGTCCGGCGTCGGCCAGCCGTTCGATGACCCAGTCGTAGAGCGGGCGGTGGTCCTGAAATTCAAGCGTGCACAACGAATGCGTGATCCGCTCCAGCGCGTCCGATATCGAATGCGTGTAGTCGTACAATGGATAGACGCACCATTTGTCCCCGGTGCGGTGATGCGTCGTGTGCCGTATCCGGTAGATCGCCGGATCGCGCAGGTTGATGTTGGGGCTCGCCAGGTCGATCTTCAGGCGCAGCACGTGCGCCCCGTCGGGGAACTCGCCTTCCTTCATGCGGCGAAACAGGTCGAGGTTCTCCGCGACGTCGCGCTCGCGATAGCGCGACGCCTGCCCCGGGGTGGTCAGCGTCCCGCGCAGCAAACGCATTTCGTCCGGGCTGGAGCTGTCGACATACGCCAGGCCGGCCTTGATCAGATGGCGGGCAAACTCGTACAGCCGGTCGAAGTAGTCGGAGGCGTGATACAGATGGGGGCCCCAGTCGAACCCAAGCCACCTGACTGCGGCCTTGATCGAATCCTCGTACTCGACGTCCTCCTTGATCGGATTGGTGTCGTCGAAGCGGAGATGACAGACACCGACGTTTTCGCTGGCCAGGCCGAAATTGAGGCAGATCGATTTGGCATGGCCGATGTGCAGATACCCATTCGGCTCGGGTGGAAAGCGAGTGACAACTCGGCCGCCATATTTGTGCGTTCGATTGTCTTCGGCGATGATTTGTCGAAGAAAATTCGAGGCAACCGACGCCGAATTTTGTCGCACTGCAGCAGTCATCGCGCTTTGTTCATGAACAAATTACAAAGTCATGACATTCTAACTGGTGCCCCTGCCTGCGTCATCGATGCGATACCACGAAGAATCGGCCCATGCGGCGAGCGCCGCGCCCAGCAAGGCTTTGCGGGCAGCGCCCGTCGCGGGTGGCGAAGTGTTTTCCACAATATCTGTGGATAAAAGTGTGCATATCTTGTAAATTCGGCCGCTAAGTGGCACTCCGGGTAGGGATTTCGTTGTCATGCCCAAAATCGCACCGTATTTTTCATTTTATAATTCATGGTCTTGGGTTTGACTCTCGACGTTCGGCCGAGGGGGTAGGCCCGCCGTGAGTCACGCGGGATAACGTGCTGATCCCGTCGGTGCATATGGCTGGTTTGTCCAGGACATTCGACTCAACCTTCTCCCTCAAAATCGAACATGCGTCTGCCGCCGTTGACTTCTTTGGAATCCAGCCCCGAGACGCTGGCGCCCGTCGTACCGGTTTCGCTTCTGGTCGGTTCCGCACGCCTGCTGATCGAGCGCCACCTGGGACTCGCCTGGATAAGCGGAGAGATTTCCGGATTTACTCGGGCGACGTCGGGCCATTGCTATTTCATGCTCAAGGACGCGCAGGCCCAGGTCCGCTGCGTACTGTTCCGCCACAAGGCGCAGCTGCGGGACGTCGTCCTTCGCGACGGCGCGTCGGTCGAAGTGCGTGCGACCCCGACGATCTACGAGGCGCGCGGCGAATTCCAGCTCAACGTCGAAACCGTGCGCGTTGCCGGCCTGGGGGCGCTCTACGAGCGCTTTGCCGGGCTGAAGGCGCGGCTGGAAGCAGCCGGCTGGTTTCGGGCGGAGCGCAAGCGCGCGCTGCCGGCCTTTCCGCTGGCGCTCGGCATCGTGACCTCGCTGCAGGCCGCCGCACTGCGCGACGTGCTGACGACGCTGGCTCGCCG
>JBDTXW010000011.1:0-23419 GCA_040005975.1 Betaproteobacteria bacterium
AGGCGCGCGTGCTCGCGATACACCGTCTGCGGCCCCGGCACCATGTGGAAGTAGACATAGTCGTAGAGCGCCTGCGGGTCGACGGTCGACCTGGCGCGCGGGTGCGCCGCGACGACGTCGCATGTCGCACCGAAAACCAGCATGGGGCCGCAATTCTGGTAGACGATATTGCGAATGCCGATACGGTCGATCGCAAGTGCCGCACGGCCGTCGCGCTCGTCGACGATCGCGAGCGCAAAATCTCCCTCTATATCGTCGAGGACGCCAGCCCCGCGCTCGAGGTACGTCGCCGCGATCTGACGGCACCACGCGTCGATTTCGCACGCTCCCGAGCGCAACGAGGGATGGCCGTGGACTGCAACGCGTATCGGCCCGTGCTCCGCCAGCGCCACCGTGCCCTCGGCGCCGACGGCCGCGAGCCCCGAGCGTTCGCCGACGAGCGCCATGCGCACTTCCGGACGCGACCACGCGAAGCGGCGCGACATCGCGGCAAGCACCGCCTTGGCGTCGCTGCCTGATGGCCCCACCCAGCCGCAGATGCCGCTCACCTTGCGTTTTCCAGGTTCGGTGTATCCAGCGCTGACGTGGCCTCATCGGCACTCGGCCGGAAAGCCTTGCGGACTCGCCGCGCCATCGGCTTCAGCACAAGCTCACGTGCGGCGAGCCAACGTCCGCGCAGCGAGTTTCCGTAGATCGTCATCGCGGCGACAGGCTCGGCGTTATCCGCCCAGCGATACTTGTAGAGGTTCTCTCCTGGTCCCATCAAATATCGGCGCAAACCACGGTCGAACAGCTTCGCGAGCATGTAGCGACCAAGATACGAGCCCGGTGACAGCGCATCCTGGGCGGCGTCGAAATCGGAGCGCAGTGCGAAGACACACCCTTCGTCGATCAACTGGAGCTCCATCGCGATCGGCAATTCGTTCAACGTCAGTGTCCATATCGAAAGCCACCGCCTGCGATGCGCATGCTGCGAGAGACGGCGCAAAAATGCCTGCGGCCCGGCATTATCGAGGGAATTGCCGGTGCGGGTCTTCCAGCTCTGACCCGAAATGGCCGTGATCCGATCGATCTGACGGTCGACTTCGGCTGCATCGCCTTGTCCCGGCTCCAGCCAATGCAGCTCGATTCGACCCGCCTTGGACAGCCGGTTGGTCGCCAGATTGATCGCCTTTTTGAGACGGCGGCTGCGCGACGAATAATACGTCTCCCAGGACGTGTCCAGTGCGATCCACGGATTCGCGGGTCCCTGCTTGATGTCGCAACGCAGGCCATGCCGAGACAACGCATGCAGCAAGTCGGTCAGGACGATTGCTCCGTCGGGCAGGTAACGAAGAATGATTGCATCCCATTCCCGCCGCCGGCGCACGAGTTCGTCGGCAAGCGCGGCCGCGACAGAAAGCCGGTCGGGCTCAGCCGCCAGCACATCGCAGGCCTGGCTGTCGGGCACCGAGAGGAACTTGAGCGTCCGCCCCGGTCCGCTACCCGAGCCGATTTTACGCAGTAATGGCAATGCGCCGACCAAGTCTTCGCCGCGCATGCAGCAGAGGACATGCAATTGCGAATCCTGTCTGCGCCACTGCCACGCCGCATCGAGCCACTCATGGCTCAGGAATGGAGACAGGCGTCCGGCCCGGCCTTGCAGGTCGCTCCACTGCGAGCGCAGCGCCAAAAATTCCTCCGGCCGGGAAACCAGTCGCACTTCCATCGGTCAGGCCGCGTCAGCCAAATCGATGGGGAGACGCATGCCCGCTATCAAAGCTGATTCCCGCTATGTCGGGGCGCGCGCATCTGTGCGAAATGTGGGTGTGCGATAATTTTTTCCATCTCGGGCAATGCAATACTGCGGTATAAGGATGGCAATTCCAATATTGCTGGCGTCGACAGCGGATGCCGCTACATTTGTAGGAATTGCAATATTACCGCCCAGCGCGGAGCGATCCTATCGGCGGTCGACACCAAGCTCGCCGCGGTCAACGTTAGCCCGCTTCGCGAGCACCGCTTCGGCCGCTGAATCCGTAGTCCGGGAGTCAGCGCGAAGGCCCGTCAATCATCAAACCACGCCTGGCAGGCGCCAGCGTCCGTTCGTCGTCTCAGTCGAGCAATTGCGTTGTTGCGACGTATGCTCGAAAGTCAGCCGACCAAAAGCCGTGACGCGAAGGTCTTTGACGTGGCCGCAACATCTCGAAACAACATGCCCACGACTCTAACGCTTGATCGCGGTAAGCTAATCGCCAGGTTTTATCACATCCGGTCGCCGCAAAAGCGAAGATTTGCACACGGCCGAGGCAAATGTCGTCTGCTTGGCGCGCGATCTGTCGTTGACAGCACGCGCTGTACAAGAATCTGCACGAGCGGCGTGGACGTTTCTACATTGAGTTGGTACATTCGCCAGTGTGCGTTTGTACGAACGCACGCTTCAAAGTGGCACGATTGTGAATATTCAGCACTTCGTGCGCTGAGTGTTGCGACGACCGATCACCGCGATAAACTGATGCTGCTGAAATCCGTGAGGTTTTAGCGGCGCCGTGGCGCTGGCTGTTTCTGCGCGTCAGGCGTCGAGATTTTCACATCAGGGTCGCGGACGTTCGGTACAAGATTTGCGTTGCACAATTGCCTTCAGCATGCCGACACGCGTGCTGATCGAGCGGAGGTCGGCTCAGTAGCGCCCACGCGAGGAAAGCAAGGCGTTTATCGGCGAGAGTCCGCATCCCGTCCCGGAACCTTGGGGCGGCCTGCGGTTTGCCCAGCGACGGGTAACGATCCACGAGGAGATTCGGTTGATCAGTTTTCTTCGCCAGAACGTAGCCGCCGCAACACTGTTGCTGCTCGCTGCGGAACTGTCCTGGCTCGTGATCGCGGCTATCGGTGCGATCGTCTTTCTGCAGCGGCTGCCGATTCCCGAGCCGCTACACGCCGCGCCCGCGTTCGTGTATGCATTTCTGATCGTCCTGTTCAATATTGGCTTCGGCGTTTATCGCCGCAAGGAAAAACTGGCGCGCAGTTCGTACTTCACGCGCGTCTGCATCGCCTCTGCTGTCGGAACCTTGCTCGCATATGTGATCGCGTACTGGTTGCCCGGCGGCGAGATGTTCCGCGAGAACGTCGGTGCCGCAGCGCTGCTCGCGGTCGCCGGGCAGATGATGCTGCGGCATACGGTAATGCTTCCGCTCGTCGACGCGCTGCTTCCGCATCGGCTGCTGGTGCTGGGCACCGGTGCGCAGGCCAAGCAGGTCGAGAGCTCGCTCGAGGAGGGCAATGTAGGCGTGAGGCTGGTCGGATTCTTCCCGGTCGATGGCAGCGAGGAGACGACGGTTGCTGCAAAGCACATCATCGGCAGGGGCGAGTCGCTGACGCACGTGGTCAAGCATCACTCCGTCGACGAAATCGTCGTGGCCGTCCGGCAGCAACGCGGCGGGGTGCTGCCGCTGCGCGATTTGCTCGCCTGCCGGCTCAGCGGCGTCAAGGTCACCGATCTTGCCGGCTTTTTCGAACGCGTCCACGGTCATGTGCCACTGGACATGAGCCGCGCCAGCTGGTTCATCTATGGCGACGGCTACCGGCAGAACTGGCTGCGTCGGTTCGTCAAGCGATCGTTCGATCTGGTGGTGGTAGGGATACTCGTAATCGCTGCATTGCCTGTGATCATGTTCACCGCGTTGCTGATCGCCCTCGAAGGTCCGGGGACGGTCATCTACCGGCAAAAGCGCGTCGGCCGGGGCGGCAAGTCATTTACGCTGCTCAAGTTCCGCAGCATGGCGATGGACGCGGAGAAGGACGGCCGGGCTGCTTGGGCCGCCGTCAACGACGCGCGGATCACCCGTGTCGGACGATTCATTCGGCGCACGCGCATCGACGAGTTGCCGCAATTGATCAACGTGCTTCGCGGCGAGATGAGCCTGGTCGGACCGCGGCCCGAGCGGCCGGAATTCGTGACGATGCTCTCCGAGCAGATCCCGTTCTATGCCGTCCGTCACAGCGTCAAGCCCGGCATCACCGGCTGGGCGCAGGTCAGGCACTGCTACGTCGCCACGGTCGACGATACGGTGAAGAAGCTCGAATACGACATCTACTACGTCAAGAACAACTCGTTGCTGCTGGATCTGTTGATCCTTCTCGAAACGGTGCGGGTCGTCCTGCTCGGCGAAGGCGCGCGCTAGCGCGGCGCGGCCGCGCCGCCATCCGGCTCCGGGGATATTCTTCCCTCTGAAGCCGGGTTAGAGTTAGCTCCTCGTTCACTATCCGCGCGTCGTGACCCCAAATACCCTTGCCACAGTAGCCGCCTGGAGCTATAGCCTCGCGCTTGCGGCCTACCTAGCATTTGCCCTGCTGATGGCATTGCGGTGGCGCCCGAGCATTCGTTCAGCCCTGCTGCTTGCAGCGACGCTGGTCACCGCCGTCTGGGCGGCCTCCTGCCTGGCAGTTGCGCTGTCGGACCGCCCCCCCATCTGGTTGCTGTCCGGCGTCACCGATGTCTTCCGCTACGGTGTCTGGTTTCTGTTCGTCGGCAACCTTATCGCTGGAGCGGGCGGCGCCAAGGCCCCACTGGCGTTTCCACGGTGGGTCGCCGCCGTGGTCGCAGCGGCGATGCTGGCGAGCTTCGCGCTGCTGGACGGACTGCCGCTCGCGCGGCTGCTCGGTGCGCAGGGCCAGCGGGTATCGTTCGGCCTGCACCTTGGGCTTGCTGTTTTCGGGCTGATGCTGGTCGAACAACTCTTCCGGCGGGCGCACCCTCAGGCGAGATGGGCGATCAAGCCGCTATGCATCGCGCTGGCGGGTGTCTTCGGGTTCGAACTTTTTCTCTACGCCGACGCAATGCTTTTTACCGCGCTCGACGTCAACATCTGGGCGGCGCGTGGCGTGGTCAACGCGCTGGTCGTGCCGTTGATCGCGATCGCGATGGCGCGCAATCCGCGCTGGGCCGTCGAGATGCACGTCTCGCGCGACATGGTGCTGCAGTCGACCGCGCTGCTCGTTTCGGCGGCGTTTCTTCTCGCGGTCGCGGCAGCCGGATACCTGGTCCGCTATCTCGGCGGGGAGTGGGGCCGGACGCTGCAGATCGAGCTGTTGTTCGCCGCGCTGGTGGGTGGCGCGCTGGTCATATCGTCAGGGCGTTTCCGTTCCCGGCTGAAGGTCTTCGTCAGCAAACATTTTTATTCCTATCGCTACGACTACCGCCAGGCCTGGCTGCGGTTCACCAGCACGCTGTCGACCGACAGTGCGGGTCAGGGACTGCCCGAGCGGGTCACGATGGCGCTCGCCGACCTCGTCGAAAGTCCGGCAGGAATGCTTTGGCTCGACGACGGCAGCGGCAGTTTCCGGCTCGAGGCCCGGTGGAATGCGCCGGCGCTGGCAGCTGTCGAATCGGCCGGCGCATCGCTCGCTGCCTTCCTGGCGCGTACCGATTGGGTCATCAGCGTGGACGAGGTGCTGCACGATCCCGGTAAATACGCGGATCTTCAATTGCCCGGCTGGCTGACGGCGATCCGGGATGCCTGGCTGATCGTTCCGCTGCCATCCAGTGCCGGCTTGCTCGGCTTTGTCGTGCTGATGACGCCTCGAGCGAAAATCGACGTCGATTGGGAAGTTCGCGACCTGCTCAAGACCGCGAGCCGACAGGCGGCAAGCTATCTGGGCCAGCTCCGGGCGACCGAAGCGCTGCTGGAGGCGCGGAAGTTCGAAGCTTTCAACCGAATGTCGGCCTTTGTAGTGCACGATTTGAAAAATCTGGTCGCACAGCTTTCGCTGATGCTACGCAACGCCGAGCGTCACAGCGAGAACCCCGAATTCCAGCGCGACATGCTGACGACAGTCGAACATGTCGTCGAACGTATGCACAAACTGATGCTACAGTTGCGTACCGGGGCAACGCCGGTGGAAAATGCACGGCCTGTCGATCTGGAAACCGTCGTGCGGCGCGTTTGTGCCGCCAAAGCGACGCTCGATCGGCCGATCGAGTTGGAACTCTCCACCGGTGTCACGGCTGCGGGGCACGAGGATCGCCTCGAGCACGTGATCGGCCACCTGGTGCAAAACGCGATCGACGCGACGAGCAAAGGCGGCAGCGTCACGGTGAGGCTGCATGACGATGGAGCTTTCGCGCTGATCGATGTAAAGGATACGGGAACAGGCATGAGTCCGGAGTTCATCCGCGAGCGATTGTTCAGGCCATTCGAGACCACGAAGCCGGCAGGCATGGGCATCGGGGTATACGAAAGCTCGCAATATGTGGCGGGACTCGGCGGACAGATACTGGTCGACAGCGAGCCCGGGCAGGGGACGCGCGTACGCGTGCTGCTGCCACGCGGCGAAGGCAGAATATCTGCTACGGTCGTGGCGGGGGAAACGGCATGACCGCAACGCGCAGGCCGCTGCTCATCGTCGAGGACGACCCCGAGCTGCAGAAGCAGATGCGCTGGGCATTTGACCGTTACGAAACCGTCGTCGCTGCCGATCGCGAATCGGCGGTGGCGCAGATGCGCCGTTGCGAACCTGCCGTCGTTACGATGGACCTGGGCCTGCCGCCGCATCCGGACGATCCGAGCGAAGGGCTGCTGCTGCTCGAGGAAATCAACGCGATCGCGCCCGACACCAAGGTCATCGTGCTCACCGGCCAGAACGACCGCGTCAATGCGCTGAAGACGATCGCGCTGGGGGCGCATGATTTCTGCACCAAGCCGTTCGAACCCGAAATCCTGGCTTGGACGATAGACCGGGCGTTCCGCGTGCACGAATTGCAGACAGAGAACCGCCGCCTGCAAACGGCGAACGCCGCCGGCGGCATGTCGGGCTTCATGACGCGTGATCCGGAGGCGCTGCGCGTATGCCGCACCATCGAAAAGGTCGCGCCGGCATCGGCGACGGTGCTCATCGAGGGTGAATCCGGCACCGGCAAGGAATTGCTGGCACGCGCGTTGCACGATTTGTCGCCGCGCCGCGACCAGAGATTCGTCGCGATCAATTGCGCGGCGATTCCGGAGACGCTGCTCGAAACCGAACTGTTCGGCTACGAGAAAGGCGCCTACACAGGCGCGGCCAAGCGGACGTACGGCAAGATCGAGATGGCCAGCGGCGGCACGCTGTTTCTGGACGAGGTCGGCGACCTTCCGATGGCGCTGCAGGCCAAGCTGCTCCGCTTCCTGCAGGAGCGCGTGATCGAGCGCATCGGCGGCAGGGAGGAAATCGCGATCGACGTACGCATCGTCTGCGCGACGCATCAAAGCCTGAAGGATCACATCGTCTCCGGACGCTTCCGCGAGGACCTCTATTACCGCATCGCCGAAATCGTCGTCGCGATCCCGCCGCTGCGCGCCCGCAAGGGTGACGCGGCACTGCTCGCGCACAGCTTTGTGCACCGCTTCGCCGCCGAGCAGCGCCGCGGCGCCATGACGCTGCTGCCGGATGCGGTCGCCGCGATCGAGGCCCACGCGTGGCCAGGCAACGTGCGCGAGCTGGAGAACGTGATCAAGCGAGCCGTCATCATGGCCGATGCCCTGACGATAGGCGCCGCCGACGTTGGGCTCGCCCCCGGCGATGCGGAGCCGGTGATCCTCAACTTGCGGCGCGTGCGCGAGGAGGCGGAAAAGGAAGCCGTCCTGCGTGTGCTCGGACGAGTCAATGGCAATTACAGCAAGGCAGCCGAGCTGCTCGGCGTGAGCCGCCCCACACTTTACGATCTGATGCACCGCTGCGGCCTGAAATAGACCGGTGCCCCAACGATCGATACTGCGAAAGAAGCGACGACAATGAAGCTCAGACACACTCTCGGCAAGGCCCTCCTGCTGCTTGCAGCCTGCATGCTCGCGGGTTGCGGCAAGGACAATCCGACCGCGCTCATCGCATCGTCGAAGTCGTATATCGCCAAGGACGAATACGATGCCGGCATCATCCAGCTGAAGAGCGCCCTGCAGATAGCGCCCAACAACGCCGAGGCCCGTGTCCTTTACGGCAAAGCGCTGCTCGATACCGGCCGTCCGGCGGCGGCGGAGACCGAAATCCGCAAGGCGATCGAGCTCAAGCATCCGGCAGACGAGACCTATCCGCTGCTCGCGCGTGCGCTGGTCGATCAGGGCGCCTACGCCAAGGCGGTTGCCGAGCTCGCCGACCGCAAGCTTGGCGATCCGAAGGCGCAGGCGGGTCTGCAGACCGAACTGGCCACTGCGTATGTCGCGCTCGGCGATGTGTCTAAGGCGAACGAAGCCGTCACGGCGGCGCTTGCCGTGGTGCCCGGCGATCCGCGTGCGCTGACTGTGCAGGCGCGCATCGCCGCGCTCGGCAACGACCTGCCGCGGGCGCTGACACTGATCGACGCGGCGCTTGCGACGGCTCCGAACTATACCGAAGCACTGATCGTGAAGGCGGGGTTTCAGCATACGCAGGGCCGGCGCGATGATGCGCTCAAGACGCTCGAGCATGCAGTCGAGGTCAGCGGCGGTGCACTCGGTCCGCGTTACGCGCTGGCGTCGCTGCTGGTTGAGGCCGGGCAGCAGGACAAAGCCGCAGCCCAGGTCGACGCGATGAAAAAGATGTCGCCGCTCGAGTTTCGAACGCTCTATGCCGATGCGATGGTTTCGTATTCGCGTGGCGATGCGGCGCACGCCCGCGAAGCGATTCAGCCGGTCCTTTCGGTCAATCCCGACAATCTGCAGAGCGTTTATCTTTCGGGACTCATCGACTTGAAGCTGGGATTGCTTGCTTCGGCCGAGGACTCGCTGCGCAAGGTAGTCTCGAAGGCGCCGGGCGAAGCGAGCCCGTTACGGGCGCTCGCCGGGCTGTACCTGCGCACCGGGCGTATCGCGCAGGGCATCGAGACGCTCGAAACGGGTTTGCGCAGTGCGCCCGACAATCCGGTCCTGCTGCAGGCGGCGGGAGAAGCGAATCTCGCGGCCGGCAACACTGTCAAGGCCGCGCAGTATTACGAGCGGGCGAGCGCGCTGGACGAGGGCAATATGGCGAGCAAGGTTCGCCTGGCGCAGGTCAAGTACGCCGCCGGCGAGTCCGGACAGGCGTTCAAGGAACTCGAGTCATTGTCCGGTGCCGACCAGTCGCAATACCAGGCGGACCTCGCGCTGATTGCCGCGCATCTGCGTCGCGGCGAATTCGATCAGGCGCTGGCTGCGGTAGCAACGCTGGAAAAAAAACAGCCGAACAATCCGATGACTTATAACGTCAAGGGCGCGGCGTACGCCGGGATGCGGGACAGCAAGAATGCGCGGGCGAGCTTCGAAAAGGCATTGGAAGTGCAGCCGGGATATTTTGCCGCGGCGCGCAACCTCGCATTGCTCGACATTCAGGAACAGAAAACCGACGACGCACGCAAGCGCTACGAGGCAATGCTGGCGAAAGAGCCGAAGAACGAACAGGTTCTGCTGGGATTGGCCGAGGTCTTGGTCATGTCAGGGCACAGCCCGGATGAAGTCAAGGCGACAATCGAGCGTGCAATCAACGCTGCGCCCAAATCGATCCGGCCGCGACTGGCGCTGATCAATTACCTGGGCAACCTGCGCGACACCAAAGGCGCGCTCGACGCCGCCAAGGCGGTACAGGCGGCCTTTCCCGATGATACGCAGGTGCTGGAGGCGGTTGGCGTGGCCCAACGCGCCGCGGGTCAGAACGAGGATGCGCTGGCGACGTTCAAGCGGCTGGTGGAGCTGCAGCCGCAGAACGCATCGGCGTTGATGCGTCTGGCCGATGCCGAAGTGGCGCAGAAGAACTACAACGCCGGTATCGCGACGCTGCGCAAGTTGATCGCGGCCGATCCCAAGCAGAACCAGGCGCTCATCGCTTTGGCCAAGACCTTCGTCATTTCTGGACATCCTGAGGACGCGATCGCCGAGGCGCGCAAGTTGCAGAAAGACCGCCCGAATGTGGCCCTCGGCTACGCGCTCGAAGGCGAGGTGCTAGCGGCACAGGCGAAATGGCCTCAAGCTGCCGCCGCATATCGCGACGCGCTCGCGCGCGAGCCGGTCCCGCTGATCGCGGTACGGCGTTACGAAGCGCTGCAGAAAGTCGGTGCTGCCGACGCCAGCGCATTCGCCGCGCAATGGGCGAAGGACCATCCGACGGACATCACGCTGGTCGCCTTCCTCGCGCAGCAGAGCCTCGCCCGCAAAGACTATCGCGCGGCGATCGCCAACTACCAGGTGGCGATCAAGCTCGATCCCGACAACCCGGTGATATTGAACAACCTCGCATGGGCGCTGGCGGAAACCGGCGATCCGAGGGGGCGCGAGTACGCCGCGACCGCCTATCGGCAAGCGCCGTTCAATCCCAACGTCATCGACACGCTGGGCTGGGCTGAAGTGCAGGGCGGCGACGCGAAAAAAGGCGTCGAGCTGCTGAAGTCAGCGTCCAATCTGGCGCCTGGCAACCACGACATCCGGCTGCATCTGGCCAAGGGCCTGATCAAGACGGGCGATAAGGCGGGCGCGAAAAAGGCGCTCGAGCCGCTTTCCCGGCTCGACGCGGCATCACCCGCCCGCGTCGACGCCGAAAAGCTGCTGAGCGGGCTCTGAGCGTGGCCCAAGGCATTACCGTCGGCGTCGTCGGACTGGGATATGTCGGACTTCCGCTCGCCGTCGAGTTCGGCAAGAAGTATCCGACGGTCGGCTTCGATCTATCCGCCGCCAAGGTCGCGGCGTACGCCAAAGGCATCGACCCGACCGGCGAAGTGAGCCCCGCCGAGCTGGCGGCGGCCACGGGCCTGCGTTGCACGACCGACGCGGCGGCGCTGCGCACGGCGGATTTCATCGTCGTCGCCGTGCCGACGCCGGTCGATGACGCGCACCAGCCCGACTTCGGTCCTTTGCTCTCGGCGAGCGATGCGGTAGGCCGGAATCTCAAGCGCGGTGCGACCGTCGTCTTCGAATCGACCGTGTATCCGGGAGCGACCGAGGAGATCTGCGTGCCGGTGATCGCGAAGGCCTCCGGCATGGTGTGGAAGCAGGACTTTTTTGTCGGTTACTCGCCCGAGCGCATCAATCCGGGCGACAAGGAGCACACGCTGACGCGCATCGTCAAGCTCGTGTCCGGAGACACGCCGGCCACCCTGGAACGGGTCGCTGCGGTCTACGGCAGCATCATTCCGGCAGGGGTCCACCGTGCGAGCTCGATCAAGGTCGCCGAAGCGGCGAAGGTCATCGAGAATACGCAGCGCGATCTCAACATCGCCCTGATGAACGAGCTCGCGCTGATTTTCCACAAGATCGGAATCGATACGCTCGAAGTTCTCGAAGCTGCCGGAACCAAGTGGAACTTCCTGGCCTTCCGGCCCGGGCTGGTCGGCGGACATTGCATCGGTGTCGACCCGTATTACCTGACTCATATGGCGGACAAGATCGGCTATCACCCGCAGGTCATTCTCGCCGGCCGCCGCATCAACGACGGCATGGGCAAGTTCATCGCCGAGCAGACGGTCAAGCAATTGATCCAGTCGGGGTCGGCGGTCAAGGGCGCCGACATCAATGTGCTCGGGCTGACGTTCAAGGAAAACTGCCCCGACATACGCAACTCGCGCGTCATCGACGTCGTGCAGGAGCTCGCCTCGTACGGCGCCAACGTGCACGTGCACGATCCGGTGGCCGACCCGGACGAGGCGCGCCGCGAATACGGCATCGATCTGAAGCCGTGGGATGCGTTGCCGCGGGCGCGCGCGATCGTGGCCGCGGTCGCGCACAGCGATTTCAAGCGCCGTCCGACCGACGACTACATGACCAAGCTCGAGAAGGGCGGCCTGTACGTCGACGTCAAGTGCCAGGCCGACGCCGCGCAGTTTCGGGCGCGAGGCGTCAACGTCTGGAGGCTCTAGAGCGTGGACGAACGGCATTTGCCCGAAGCCTATGCCGCATGCTGCGCGGCGCTGCGGACGCGCCCCAAGCGGTGGCTCGTCACCGGCAGCGCAGGCTTCATCGGCTCGCACCTGGTCGAGACGCTGCTGGGCCTGGGTCAGGACGTCGTGAGCCTGGATAATTTCGCCACCGGCTATCGGAGCAATCTCGACGAAGTACGCCGGGCCGTCGGCGAACTGGCGTGGCGCAGGCACACGTTCCATCAAGCCGACATCGTCGATGCCGATGCCTGCCGCAGCGCCTGCCAGGGCGTTGACATCGTCCTTCACCAGGCGGCGCTCGGCTCGGTACCGCGCTCGATCGAGGACCCGGTCCGAACGCACGCCGCCAACGCCACCGGCTTCCTCAATATGCTGGTCGCCGCACGCGATGCGCACGTCGAGCGCTTCGTCTACGCCGCGTCGAGCTCGACCTATGGCGACCATCCGGGGCTGCCGAAGGTCGAAGACGCAATCGGGCGCCCGCTGTCGCCCTACGCCGTGACCAAGTATGTGGACGAGCTCTACGCCCAGGTGTTTGCGCGCTGCTACGGCGTCGCCGCGACCGGGCTCCGCTATTTCAACGTATTCGGGCCGCGGCAGGATGCCGAAGGCGCGTATGCGGCCGTAATCCCGCGCTGGGCGGCGGCGATGCTGGCGGGAACGCCGATCGTGATCTACGGCGACGGCGAGACGACGCGCGACTTCTGCTATGTCGGCAATGTCGTGCAGGCCAATCTGCTGGCCGTGACAGCCGCTGTTGCAACGGTCTCGGGTCAGGTCTACAACGTCGCCGTAGGCGGCCGCATATCGCTCAACGATCTCTATGCGGCGCTGCGCGACCTGGTAGCCGAGCGGCATCCAGGGCTTCGCATCGCCGTGCCGATCCGCGAGGATTTTCGTGCCGGTGACGTGCGGCACTCGCAGGCCGACATCGCCAAGGCGGCCGGCGCTTTCCGCTACGCTCCGACGCACGACCTGCGCGCCGGACTGAGCGAAGCGCTGCCCTGGTACGAATCGCATCAGCCGGCGCCGCTCGCACAACCCGGAAGGACCCCCGGTGTTCGCGACACCGCTTAAGCGCCAATCCGGCTATCGAGCGCGTCCGCGCGGCGGGCTGCTCGCACTGGTCCTGGCGATGCTTGCGCAACGTGCATTCGCTGCGGACGCGACGATCGCGCCGGGCGCGCTGGCCGCACAGGCGCTGGCATACGAGCACGGCGAGGGCGTGCCCCGGGATCAGCGCAAAGCCGCGGCACTCTATTGCGACGCCGCGCGTGCCGGCGATGTCGACGCCATGTTCAATCTGGGCTGGATGTACGCCAACGGCCGCGGCATCCCGCGCGATGACTCGCTGGCGGCGTTCTTTTTCTCGCGCGCTGCGCGCGAAGGCCACGCGCAGGCGCGCGAAATGCTGAAATTCGTCGACGCCGGCCCAGTCGTCTATCCCGAATGCATGCTGCCGCCGGCGCCCGATCCGACGTCCGACCGTACCGCGCAGAGCGCTCAGGCGCGCGATGCCGAAGCTTTCGCCGACCTGCCGCCCGACAAGCGCAGGATCGCCGACATGGTGGTCCGGGCCGCGCCGCAATTCGCGATCGACCCACGGCTGGCACTGGCGATCGTCTCGGCCGAGTCGAACTTCCAGTCCGACGCGCGCTCGGAAAAGGACGCGCGCGGCGTAATGCAGCTGATCGCCGCGACCGCGACGAGATTCAACGTCAGGAATCGCTACAACGTCGAGGACAACCTGCAGGGTGGCCTCGCGTACCTGCGCTGGCTGCTCGCCTACTATCAGGGACGGGTCAGCCTCGCAGTCGCCGCGTACAATGCCGGTGAGGCCGCCGTCGACCGTTACAGGGGCATTCCGCCGTATGCGGAAACCCGCGCCTACGTCCAGCGTGTGCAGCGCCTGTTCGCCGACGAATGGCATCCGTACGATCCGAGCATCGCCGATTCGTCGACGATCGTGGTTCGTGCGGCCGACACGGAGTAGTTGTGATGGCCAATCCGGCGTGTACGTCAGGCTGGCAGCGCGGTGTCGCCGCCGTGCTTGCGCTCGGCCTCGCGGTCGCGCTGCCGGCGCGAGCGGGCGCGATCGAGACGATAGAGCGCGTCAAGGGCTCGGTCGTCGCTGTCGGCACCTACGAGCGAACGCGTTCGCCGGCGTTTCAGTTTCTCGGCACCGGATTCGCGATCGAGGACGGCACGCTGATCGTCACCAACGCCCACGTCCTGCCGCGGCTCCTCGATCCCGCGCAGCGCGAGACGATCGCGATAATGATTCCGCTTCCCGACAAGGACGATCCCAACCAGGCTCAGATCCGGGACGCGAAGCAAGTGGCGATCGACGCCGACTCCGATCTCGCGCTGCTCAGGATTTCCGGGCCCGCGCTGCCGGCGCTGAAGCTCGGCCAATCCGCCAACGTCAAGGACGGACAGGAAGTCCTGTTCACCGGCTACCCGATCGGCGCGATTCTCGGACCGCATCCGGCGACGCATCGGGCCATCATCGCCGCGGTGACGCCGATCGCGATTCCGCCCTCGCGCGCCGGCGAGCTCAGTCCGCAGGTGATCCGCCGGCTTTCCGCCGGACAATTTCCGGTGTTCCAGCTCGACGCGACCGCGTACCCGGGAAACAGCGGTAGCCCACTCTACGATCCCGCGACCGGAGAAGTCATCGGCATCGTCAACAAGGTGTTCGTTCAGGGAACGAAAGAGGCGGCACTGACGCAGCCTTCCGGTATCACCTACGCGGTCCCCGCCAGCCATCTGCGAACTCTGCTGCAGCGGACCCGCTGAGTTCAGGACGATCGTCTCGCCAGCGCGAAAGCACCGCAGGTGATCGATCCGATCTGGGTCAAGGCGTTGCTCAAGACGCTGGCCCTTCCTCCGACCGGACCGCTTTTGCTGGCGTTGCTCGGCCTCGCCGTGCGCCGGCGCAGTCCCCGGCTCGGCGCGGGCCTGACGTGGACCGGCGTATTGTCTTTGCTGGCGCTCTCGATACCTGCCGTCGCCACACTGCTGATGCGAAGCCTCGACCTACCCGCGCCATTCGATCGTGCGCAGGCCGCAGGCGCGCAGGCGATAGTCATTCTGGGCGGCGGCACGCGCCGCGACGCGCCCGACTACGGCGGTGACACGCTCAACACGCTGACGCTCGAGCGCGTGCGCTACGGCGCGCGGGTCGCCCGAGATACGGGCCTTCCGGTGCTGGTTACGGGCGGATCGACCTATGGCGGCACGCCCGAGGCCGAACTGATGCGAGACGCCTTGCAGCGCGAATTGAGCGTTGCGGTGCGCTGGGCGGAGAAGCGCTCGCGTACGACGCATGAAAATGCGCAGTACTCGGCGGCGATGCTGTCCGCGGCGGGCATCGGCCGCGTGATCCTGGTGGCGCACGCTTTCGACATGCGGCGCGCCACTGCCGAATTCGCGGCGTCAGGCATTGCGACCGTGCCCGCGGCAACGGGCATACCATCGCGTGGGCCGGCGCGGGTATTGGATTTCATGCCGGGGATCAACGGCCTGCAGGCGAGTTACTACGCGCTGTACGAAATTCTAGCGAACCTGGTGCGAATCGCGACGCCCTGAGTAGCGCGCACGACGACGTACCTGCGGCGCGAGCCGTGGGCTCGCGCGCCTGAGCGTATTCGCGTTACCGGTTGGGTGCGATAAAGCCGCGGCGCTCGCGCCCGTGACGCCAGGACAGCGCACGATGCGCCATCAGCGCTTCGTGCGCGCCATCGTCGCGATCGTCGCCCATGCGGAGCAACGCCAGCAGCAGGAATCCGGCGTAACCGCCGGCCAGAAATACCCAGATCAGCCACCACACCGAGACCATCATAGGGACTCCCAACTTTCGTCAATCGTTGCGGTCCGGATGTCTTTGATCCGCGCTGCCGCCTTGGGGCTTAGGCAAGCAAGGCATATGCCATGGGGGTAAGGCCTTGATTCGGGACGATTCGGACGCCGCCGACGGAGAGCAGCTCGATCCAGCCGGGGCGGCAAGTGCCGCATGGCGCCCGGCGCGGCGCCACGGCCGGACATCGGCCGCGCGGGCGGCGCGCCGGCGGGATCAGGCCGCCGGTGGTTCCGGACGCTTCGCGCCTGCCAGCGCGCTTAGGAGGTCGATCGGCAAGGGGAAGATGATCGTCGAGCTCTTGTCGCCGGCGATATTGCCCAGCGCCTGAAGGTAACGCAGCTGCATCGCTTGCGGCTGCTTCGACAGCATCTGCGCCGCCTGCAGCAGCTTTTCCGACGCCTGCAGTTCGCCTTCGGCGTGGATGATCTTGGCGCGCCGTTCGCGCTCGGCTTCGGCCTGGCGGGCGATGGCGCGGATCATCGATTCGTTCAGGTCGACGTCCTTCATCTCGACCGTCGACACCTTGATGCCCCAGGCCTCGGTCTGGCTATCGAGCACTTGCTGGA
This sequence comes from Betaproteobacteria bacterium, assembly GCA_040005975.1. Classification (GTDB taxonomy): domain Bacteria; phylum Pseudomonadota; class Gammaproteobacteria; order Burkholderiales; family Casimicrobiaceae; genus PALSA-1003. Next base: position 16,256 of record JBDTXW010000011.1, read on the forward strand.
TGTCGAGGTTGAGCTTTTCGCGCGCCGATAGAAGCTCGTCGAGCTCGTGTTTGCCCAGCACCGCGCGCAGGGTCGTCTGTGCGAGCTGGCTGGTTGCCTGGTAATAGTTCTCGACCTGGATCACCGCTTTCGCCGGATCGACAATGCGGAAATACACGACCGCATTGACCTTGACCGAGACATTGTCGCGTGTGATCACATCCTGCGGCGGCACGTCCATCACGACGGTGCGCAGGTCGATACGGACCATCTGCTGGACGACGGGAATCAGCAGGAAGAAGCCGGGGCCCTTGACCTTCCAGAAGCGACCGAGCATGAAAACGACCGCGCGCTGGTATTCGCGCAGCACGCGAAACGCCATCATGATCACCAGCAAGACGATGATGACGATCGTGCCGAATCCCACTCCGATGGCCATCTTCAGGCTCCTTGATCGGCTTCCGTGACGGGCAGTACCGACAATAGCAGATCGCTGCGCGCTGTCACGCGCAGGCGCTGGCCGCGCTTGATCGGCACCGGGCTTTTCACTCGCCACTGCTCGCTGTGGATGCGCGCCCAGCCCTCGGTGTCCAAGTCGTCGAGCGCAACGCCGATGCTGCCGATCAGCTGTTCGTGACCGGTAACGACCGGGCGCCGTCTCGCCTTGAGCGCCGCGCCGGCGACGAAGAAAACCAACAGCGCGGTGACCGCCGCCAGCGTTCCGATCAGCCAGAAGGGCACGCCGAAGCCGGGCACGTCGGTATCGATCAGCATCACCGCGCCGATGGCGAAGGCCGCGACGCCACCGACGCCGAGCGAGCCATACGCAGGCAGGAAGGTCTCGGCAACGATGAACGCGATGCCGAGCAGCACCAGCGCCAGCCCCGCGTAATTGACCGGCAGCATCTGCAGTGCGAACAGGCCGAGCAGCAGGCAGATCGCACCGAGCACGCCCGGCAGCGCCAGGCCTGGGTTCCAGAATTCGAAGAACAGGCCGTAGACGCCAGCCATCAAGAGCATCAGCGCGACGCTTGGGTCGGTGATGATCGCCAGAAATCGCGTGCGCCAATCGGGAGCCATGGTCGTGTAGGTGGCACTCGAAGTGGCGAGAACGCGCTCGCCGCCCGAGGTGAGCAGCTTGCGCCCGTCGATCTTGGTCAATAGCTCCGGGACGTCGCGCGCGGTCAGATCGATGACGTGCTGGGCGAGCGCTTCGTCCGCCGACAGACTGACCGACTCGCGCACGGCGCGCTCGGCCCATTCGACATTGCGTCCGCGCATTTGCGCCAGCGACCGGATGTATGCCGCCGCGTCGTGGACGGCCTTTTTGCTCATCGTGGCCTGCTCGTCGCCGCCGTGCCCGCTTTCGGTCTTGCCCGGCTTGGTCGCGTCCGCAGGCTTGGTGGGCGATTTCTCCGGCGCGGGAGACGTCGGCATGCCAATGCTCACCGGCGTCGCCGCGCCCAGGTTGGTGCCCGGCGCCATCGCGGCGACATGGCTGGCATAGAGGATATACGTTCCGGCGCTCGCGGCCCGCGCGCCGCTCGGCGCGACGAACGCGGCGACGGGCACGGGCGAGGCCAGGATGTCCTGGATGATCTGCCGCATCGACCGGTCGAGGCCGCCCGGGGTATCGATCTCCAGCACGACTAGCTGAGCCCCCTCGTCCGCGGCGTGGCTCAGCGTCCGCCCGACGAAATCGGCGCTGGCGGGACCGATCGCGCCGGCGAGCGGGACCACGAGGACCGGAGCGGGCGCGCCATCGGCCCACCCCGGCGCCCAGCCGAGGATCGCGGCGACGATTGCTAGCAGGAGCCTGGTCATTTCGCCCTCCCGGATCGGTGGCACGGGCGAACGATGATTATTGCAGAAATCGTCAAGCCGCGGGATTCGGATAGCGCGTCTGAATCGCCGCGATCTCCGCGAGTGTCTCGGTATCGAGCTCGACCTGCGCGGCATCGATGTCCTCGGCAAGCTGGGCGATCGTCGTCGCCCCGACGATTGCCGAGCCCAGATACCAGCGGCTCCTCACGTAACCGAGCGCGAGCTGGATGAGCGATACGCCGCGCCGGGCCGCGAGCTCGGCGTAGGCGGCAACCGCCTCCGCCACCATCGGCTTGCGGAAGCGCAAGCTAAAATTGTCGAACAGCGCAAAGCGCGACCGCGGCGGCTTCGTGCCGCCCAGGTACTTGCCCGAAAGCATCCCGCCGGCCAGCGGACTGTAGGCGAGCAACGACATCTGCTCGCGAAAAAGAACCTCGGCAAGATCGTTGTCGACATTGCGCGAAACCAGGCTGTAGCTGTTCTGGATCGTCACCGGGCCCGGCACGCCGAGCTCGCGCGCGACGCGATGGAACTCGCACACGCCCCACGCGGTTTCATTCGACAGGCCGTAATGGCGGATCTTGCCGGCCGCGATCATCGCCGCCATGCCTTCGACCTGTTCGCGCACCGGCGGACCGCCGGCCTCCTTCGCCGGATCGAATGCGGTCGCGCCGAACATCGGCACGTTGCGCTGCGGCCAATGGATCTGGTAGAGATCGATGCAGTCGATCTGCAACCGCGCCAGGCTCGTTTCCACCGCCTCCGCGATGATCTCGCGGGTCAGATCGGTGCGGCCGTCGCGAATCCAGTCGCGGCGACCGGGCCCCGCGACCTTGCTGGCGACGACCAGGCCGTCTGCTTTTCGGCTGGCGAGCCAGTTGCCGATATAGCTCTCGGTACGGCCCTGCGTGGCGGCGTTCGGCGGCGCCGGATACATCTCCGCCGTATCGATGAAATTCATTCCGCGCGCCACCGCGTAGTCGAGTTGTGCGTGGGCCTCCGCTTCGCTGTTCTGTTCGCCCCAGGTCATCGATCCCAGGCAAACCTCGGACACGCGCAGCGCCGTGCCGGGCAAGATTCGATATTTCATCAGGATTTCCGTTCGTTTGAGGTCGTCAGCTTGTGAGCAGCAGACGCTTGCACATCGGACCGCGGCATCGACATCGCGGCGATCAGTCAGATTTGCGGGCCGAGCAGCGCCGCCGCATGCTCCCATACCTTTTCGGCCAGCGGCCGATCGCGCCATTCGTCGACGCTGATGCGGCGCGATGCCTTCAGGTCGCGCTCGAAGACCTCGATCTGACGGGCAGCGAACGCCGCGTCGTAGATGTTCAGACTGGCCTCGTCGTTCAGATGGAACGAACGGTCATCGAAATTGGTCGAGCCGACCGAGACGACCAGGCCGTCGGCGATCAGGACCTTGCAGTGGAACATCGTCGGCAGATACTCGTAGATTTCGGCGCCCGCTTCGAGCAGGTCGCCCCAAAGCGCGCGGGAGGCACGGCGCACCGTTTCCGAGTCGATATGCGGTCCGGGCGTGATGATGCGCACCCGAACACCGCGACGCAGTGCCGCGACCAGGGTGTCGCGCGAGAGCTCGTCGGGCACGAAATACGAGCTGGACAACTCGATCGATCGCTCGGCGGCAGTGATCATCAGCAGGTACATGAGCTCCAGGCTTTCGCTGCCCCCGGAAGGCGAGCTCGCGAACATCTGGCCGGCGCCATCGCCGGCGGCCACCACCGCCGGGAAATAGTCGGCGCCATCCAGCACTTCGCCGGTGGCCTTGACCCAGTTGTCGCCGAACACCGCCTGCATCTGCGCGACTACCGGCCCCTCGGCGCGGAAGTGGCTGTCGCGCCAGTGCGCCGGATCCTGCGCGTGTCCGGACCACTCGGGCGCGATACCCACGCCTCCGGTGAAGCCTATCCGCCCGTCGACGACCAGCACCTTGCGGTGCGTACGATTGTTGAGCTTGTTCAGGTTGTACCATCGCGGCTCGTGATAGCGCCGGATGTGCACGCCGGCATCCTGCATCTCCGACAGAAAGCTCTGGTCCATCTTGCTGCTGCCCAGCCAATCGAGCAGCACGTGGACCTTGACGCCGGCGCGCGCTCGCTGCGACAGCGCGTCGGCGAACGCCTTGCCGATATCTCCCGACCAGTAGATGTAGGTCTCGAAGCTGATCGTCTTTTGCGCCGCTTTGATCGCCTGCAGCATCGACGGAAAGATCTCGTCGCCATTCAGCAGCGTCGCAAAACGATTGCCGGGAGCGATGACCGGGCCCAGCAGCACACCCATCGTGCGCTGTAATTGCGGGTCACGAATCCCGTAGCGGTGTTCGAGCTGCTCCTTGACCCGCTTTTCGCCGGTGGTCAGGTTGAGCGCGAAAAAGACGACCACCAGCGTCGCCGCGACGCTCAACAGTATCGCCCAGATGACGGATCCGTTCTGCCCTCGCGGGCCCGCTCGCCGCATCGATGCTTGCCTCCGATCAGCGGCGATGATAGCCGAGAGTTCGATGGTTCCCCAATGCCTTCGCTCCGCCCCTTCGGTGCGCTAGCGCACGGACTGGACCGGCCTTTGGAATGTATGGTCGCGCTAGATTCGATGCATGCCATGGAACATTCCTTGCATATACATTGAATGACCCGATGACCATTGAACGAATTACAAACGCGTTTCCTCTCATTCGGAGGCTGTCATGAAAGTCCTACGCTCCTTCCTGGCCGTACTGCTGCTCGCTGCGACGGCGCTGTGCGCGCCGGCGTCGGCGACCTCGTACTCGACCGATCAGTCGGACCTCTGGTGGAACCCGGCGGAATCCGGCTGGGGCATTCAGTTCGTGCATCGCGGCTCCCTCATTTTCGCGACGATGTTCGTCTACGACCAGTCGAAGATCCCGATCTGGTATGGCGGCACGCTGTACCCGACCGGTGCGTCTTTTACATGGTCTGGCGCCAATTACGAGACCACGGGCCCGTGGTTCGGGCAAGTCCCGTTCGACCCGGCGCAGTTCGCCTCCCAGGTCGTCGGAACGATGACCTGGACCGCAACGTCGACCTCGACCGGCACCTTGAGCTATACGGTCAACGGCGTGTCGGTGACGAAGCTGCTGACGCGGCAGTTCATCGCCAACGATGATTTCTCGGGCACGTTCCAGGGCGCAATCCACCGCGCAGCCAACAGCTGCTCGAACCCGGCCAACGACGGGACGACCGAGCTCGGCGCAGGCCTGTTCATCGACCAGGTCAATACGTCGATGAGTGTCACGGTCTCGGACTCGCAGGGGATCATCTGCACCTATTCCGGAACGCTTTCGCAGGCGGGGCAGATGGGCTCGATCTCCGGTAGCTTCAGCTGCAATTCCGGCGATAGCGGCAACTTCAACATGTTCGAGCTGCAGGTCAACATTTCCGGCATCACCGGCCGGTTTGCGCGAAACAGCAACGTGACCAGCTGCGTCAGCAACGGATGGTTCGGCGCGATGCGAAACTCGCCCTAAAGCCGGGCGGGGGCGCACCGCCGGCGCTGCTGAAGGACGGATCCCTTCACGCCGGCGCGATCAGCGATCGCGCCGGGTCAGCGCAAAGCTTGCCGCGATCATCGCGATAAAAAAGACCAGCGTCCAGCCGGCAATGGACAGGTGCAGGAACTCCCAGCCCTTTTCCGCGCACTCGCCGCTGCCTTCGAGGACCTTGCGCAGCACGTCGGTGAAGGGAAGCGTGTCCAGCATGTAGTTCAGGCCCATGCCGCAGGCGGGCACCTGGTCCTTGGGCAGAGATTGAAGCCAAACCTGCCGCGCCGCGAAGCCGGCGCCGGCGCCGCCGACGATCAGTTGCAGCAATGCGTAGCCGGTCGCGCCGGTTCGGCCGGGATCGTGGAACGCTGCAATGAGGAATATCACGCCCATACCGATAACGCAGATGCGCTGGAACACGCACAGCGGGCAAGGCTCGAGGCCGACGACGTATTGCAGATAAAGCGCGTAGCCCATCAGTCCCGCGCAGACGACGGCGCCGAGGACGTACGCGATCCGCCGGGGCGGCAACACGAGCAGCGCGAGCGACGTCACACCGACCATCATGATCACGATGTTGTAGACGGTCAGCGGCGCGTCGGGTCCTGCCGCCTGACGCACATATTCCTGGCCCACCAGCCCGCAACAGAGCAGAAGGCCGACCCACGGCCATGCCAGCGCAGGGTAATTCGCGGTCTTCATCGGTCGGTGCTTCCGGTTGCGGGCGCGGCGCGTCAGCCTTGCGCCTGCGCCAGCGCCTGGTCGATATCCCAAAGAATATCATCGAGCGTTTCCAGTCCGACCGACAAACGGATCATCTCGGGCAGGACGCCGGCTGCGCGCTGTTCGGCGTCGTCGAGTTGACGATGCGTCGTCGACGCCGGGTGGATGACCAGCGTCTTGGCATCGCCGACATTGGCCAGGTGCGACATCATTCTGGCGGCTTCGATGAATCGCTCGCCTGCGGCCGCACCGCCGCGCGTCCCGGCTTTGAGGCCGAACGTGAGGATGCCGCCGCAGCCGCGCGGCAGATAGCGCTGCGCCAGTTGTCGAGTCGCGCTGTCGGCGAGACCCGGGTAGTTGACCCAGGCAACCGCCGGATGCTGCGCCAGGTGCTGCGCGACTGCCAGCGCGGACTCGCAATGGCGAGGCATGCGCAGGTGCAGAGTCTCGATGCCCTGCAGCAGCAGGAACGCGCTCAACGGTGACAGCGTCGGCCCGAGGGTGCGCATCGTTTCCATCCGCGCCTTCATCGTGAAGCCGAAGTCGCCGAAGGTCTCGTGGAAAATCACGCCGTGGTAGCCGCGCGATGGGCTCGTCATCTGCGGAAACTTGCCGTTGCCCCAATCGAACTTGCCGGATTCGACCAGGACGCCGCCCATCGTCGTGCCATGGCCGCCCAGATATTTGGTGACCGAGTGAATGACGATATCGGCGCCGTGCTCGATTGGCCGGCACAGATAAGGCGAGGCCAGCGTGTTGTCGATCACCAAGGGGATGCCGGCGTCGCGCGCGATTGCGGCGACGGCGGCGATGTCGAGAACATTGAGCTGCGGGTTGCCGATCGTCTCGGCGTAGACGCATTTGGTGTTCGGCCGGATCGCGCGACGGAACGCCTGCGGATCGTCGGCGTCGACGAACGTCGTGTCGATGCCGAATTGCGCGAACGTCACCGCGAATTGCGAATAGGTGCCGCCATAAAGCGCCCGCGAGGCGACGATGTGATCGCCATTCTGCGCCAAGGTCAACAGCGCAATCATCTGCGCGGCCATGCCGGTCGCAGCAGCCAGGCCGGCGCGACCGCCCTCCAGCGCCGCGACCCGCTCCTCGAGCGCGGCGAC